>CALRME020000007.1:0-17716 GCA_943369045.1 Sphingobacterium thalpophilum | reverse complement strand
CTGCGCGCGGCCAGCTCGGCTTCGAGCACCGGCGCGGAATCGGTAAACACACGGTGCCCGAATGGCCCCGTCTCCATCGCGATGCGGTCCTGCAGCTTCTGCAGCCGCGAGCGCAGCACCTTGTGATAATCGCGGCCTCGCGCATAGACGGAGACAATGGCCTCCTGCGGACGGTTCAGGCGGTCGAACTCGACATCCTGCCAGTCGGGCGGTGTGGCGTCAGGCAGGTAATCCATGCGGGCGGTGATCACGCTCACAGTGCCGGGCACCAGTTCCGCCGGCCTCGCGCGGCGCACCCCGTGCGCCTGCATGTAGGCCATTTCGCCGTGAAAGCCGTTGGATAGCCAGGCCATCAAACCTGGCTCTGCAGAAGACAAATCGATGCCCGCAACGCCGATTTGGGAAAATCCGAGTTCGCGGGCCCACTCCCGCACCTGAGCCACCAATTGAGGACCGTTGATCTGAGCGCTGTTGGACGTCACCCGCCGATTGTAGAAACCACCACGCGAACGCTGGCCTGGCCGCGTGAGGACGACACGCGCGCGTTCGCGGCCCGGCTCGCCGCCAGCACCGCGCTGCGCAATGCCTTCATCGAGCTGCATGGCGACCTGGGCGCGGGGAAAACCACCTTCGTGCGCCACCTGCTGCACGCGCTGGGCGTGCAGGGCCGCATCAAGAGCCCGACTTACGCGGTGGTGGAGCCGCACGAAGCAGCGGGCCTGGACATCTGGCACTTTGATTTCTACCGCTTCACAGACCCGCGCGAATGGGAAGACGCGGGCTTTCGCGACATCTTCGCCAGCCCCGGCCTGAAGCTGGCCGAGTGGCCGGAAAAAGCCACCGCCATGCTGCCGCGCGCCGACCTGGTGCTGCGCATCGCCGTCGATGCGGATGAAAAACGCGAGGTGACGCTGTCCGCGCAGACGCCGGCAGGAAAGCAGCTTTTGCAGGACGCCACGGCATGAGTGGCCCGGACCGCCGCTCGCTGATTCAGGCCGGCGCCCTGGTGCTGCTGCTGGGCCGGGCGCACCTTGCGCGCGGTGCCTCCATCGTCGCCGTTCGCGTCTGGCCGGCCCCCGACTACACCCGTGTGACCATCGAATCCGACAGCCCGCTCACCTCGAAGCAGCTGGTCGTCACCAGCCCGCCACGGCTCGCAGTTGATATCGAGGGCATTGACCTGAACCCGGCATTGCGTGAGCTGGTGGCCAAGGTCCAGGCCGACGACCCCTTCATCGCCGGCATCCGCGTGGGGCAGAACGCACCGAACGTGGTGCGGCTGGTGATCGATCTCAAGCAGGTGGCGGTGCCCCAGGTGTTCAACCTGCCTCCGGTGGCAGCCTACGCCCACCGGATGGTGTTCGACCTGTACCCGGTCAAGACGGCCGATCCGCTGGAAGCGCTGATTGCCGAGCGCATGAAGGACAGGCCTGTTGCGGCGCCCACGCCCGCTTCCGACCCGCTGGGCGAGCTGATCGCCCAGCAGACGCAGCGCCCGGGCCGCGCGCCTGCGCCGGGAACCCCGGCCCCTGCCCCCGCACCGCGCACCGCGGCGCCGGCCGCATCCTTGCCGCCGCCGCAGAAAACGGACCGCCTCATCATCATCGCGCTTGATGCCGGCCATGGCGGCGAAGACCCGGGCGCCGTGGGCCCCGGCGGCACCCGCGAAAAGGACGTCGTGCTGCAAATCGCGCACAAGCTGCGCGACCGCATCAACACGACCGTGGTCAACGGCAACCCCATGCGCGCCTACCTGACGCGCGACGCCGACTTCTTTGTGCCGCTGCACATCCGCGTGCAGAAGGCACGGCAGGTGCAGGCCGACCTGTTTGTCAGCATCCATGCCGACGCCTTCATCACGCCCACCGCGCGCGGCGCCAGCGTGTTCGCGCTCAGCCAGGGCGGCGCCTCCAGTTCGGCCGCGCGCTGGATGGCCGACAAGGAAAACAAGGCCGACCTGATAGGCGGCGTGAACGTGAAGACGCAGGATGCGCAGGTGGCGCGCGCCATGCTTGACATGAGCACCACGGCGCAGATCAACGACAGCGTCAAGCTGGGCACTGCCCTGCTGGGCGAGATTGGCGGCGTAGGCCGGCTTCACAAGCCCAGGGTCGAGCAGGCAGGCTTCGCCGTGCTCAAGGCCCCGGACATCCCCAGCGTGCTGGTGGAAACGGCGTTCATCAGCAACCCTGAGGAAGAGGCGCGCCTGCGCAGCGACGAGTACCAGGAACAACTGGCCGACGCCATCATGCGCGGCATCAACCGCTACTTCGCCCGCAACCCGCCGCTGGCGCGCAACCGCACAGTCTGAAACCCCACTGCTGGGGCGCAATCGCTGGCATTGCGCAGTCCCTTGCGCCCACAGGCGCCGTCGGGCTTCTCCTACACCTTGCTGTTTGCCCGCTGCCTACATTGGGTTCACAGGCAGTCCGCGCCTTATGCGGTCGATCAACCAAAAGGTGAAACTATGAAGACCAAGATTTTTGCGGCCCTGGCTGCCGCCTCGATGATTGCACTGACCGGCTGCGCTTCCATGGACCGCCAGACGGCCGGCACCGTAGGCGGTGCTGTCGTGGGTGGCGTGGTGGGCGATGCCGTGATTGGCGGCCCGCTGGGCGTGCTGGGCGGCGCTGCCGCCGGTGCCGTGATCGGCAACCAGGCCACCAAGCGTTAAATGGGGTAGATCAGCGAGTTGAGGACCATCTCGCTGTCATACACACACAGCCGGCTGCGGTAACGCAGGCCGGCTGTTGTTCTTTCAATCTCGTCGATGTAGCGGCCCACGTTGTAGACCTCGCTGGCATCGCCGGGCTTGGTGCGGAAAACGGCGTAGTGGGCCTGGGCGCGGATCACCCCACCCTCATCGGCCAGCAATTGCGCGGGACTGACCAGGTGCCGTGTGTAGTACGGCCCGTGGTAGATGGTCTGGGTAATTCCGTAGACGCGGTCCTTCATCATCCCGCGGCTCTCCAGTGCCATCAGTGCCAGCGGCAGGCCGCGGTCAAAGTTCTCCCTGGCCTGCAGCTTGTACTGGCCGGCTTCCACAAAAAATTCCGGCCAGTCATCGAAGCGCTTTTCGTCAAGTGCGGCCGCATAGGCCGCGTTGAGCTGGTCGATCTCCAGCTGCAGCATCAGCCTGTCGATGCTCATTGCCCCATCACCTTGCGCCAGTAGGCGTACATGCTGCGGATCAGCGTTTCTGTAACCATGTGCTCGGTCGCCTCCGTTCCCGTGCCCCCGAGTTCGCACAGCGTGCTGCCGCCTTCGCCCCACTGGCGGAAACCGTCCTGGCTGAACTCGATCACTTCACCGTCGTCGGCACTGACGAAACCCGCCGGCCCGAACAGGTTGGCCTGCCGCAGGCGGCGCTGCGTCATCTCCGGCGTATCGTCCGCAAAGCCGAAATGGGTCCAGACAAAATCGAACTCGCCCTCGCCGCGCGGCACGATGTGGCGGGTCGACAGCGAATTGACCTGCTGCTGGATGATCAGGCTGGGAAACAGCGTGATCATGGTGACCGTGGGCATGATGTCCGTGCCCGGGTTGGCCGGGTCGTCCACCTTCCACCAGGGCTCGGGCACCACGTCGAGCAGGCGGTCATCGTTGAGCGCCATGTTGGCCTTGAAGGATGTCACGCCCTCGGTGACGGAGGCATTCGCTCCCCCTTCATTGCGCCGCGAAATCATCACGGCATGCCGCCCCTGCGCGTCCATCACCATGCGGCTTTTCTGGTCGGCACGCCACAGCCCGAAGGTCACGAACCAGGTGTGCAGCAAGCCCGGGTGGTACGGGTCCTTGATGTTTTCCATCATCAGCTTCCAGTTGCCTGGAATGCGCTGGCGGTTGTAGCCCAGCAGCGTGAGCTGCCGGCCCTTGAAGATGCGGTCCAGCCACGGCATGACCTGGGGCCCCAGATAGTCCGCAAGCGGCTCAACCGTGTCGCTGAAAGTGGCGAACACCAGGCCGTGCAGCACGGCAACCCGAAGCTTCGTCAGCCCGTGGTCCTTCAGGTCAAAGCCTTCGGGCATGCCGCCGTTGGTGCACTCGCCGTCCTTCACGCCGTCCTTGAAGGGCAGGCCCGCTAGGTCGCCGTTGAGCTTGTAGGTCCACTGGTGGTAGGGACAAACGAAGCTGCGCGCGTTGCCGTGCGGCTGCTGGCAAAAGCGCACGCCGCGGTGCGCACAGCGGTTTTCAACCACGCGGATGCCGGTGTCCGTGGCCCTGTCCCTTGGCGCCACACGGTCGCGCACAAGAATGACCTGCCGCTCACCGATGTGGCTCAGGCGGAAGTCCCCCGCATTGGGAATTTCCACTTCCAGCCCCACATAGGACCAGTGCTCACCATAGAATATTTTTTCCAGCTCGCGCTGGTAGAGCTGCGCGTCGGTGTAGGCCCAGAAGGGCACGCGGCTGGAGCCGGGCGTGCTCCAGCGCGACAGGGTTTGGGGGGCATTCATGGCGTGTTGGCCTTTCAATCCGGCTTTCGCGGAAATAATACGCTCACTTACTAATTGCAGCGCTGCGGCTTTCCCTTAAGCTTGCGGGATGAACCGCTTTTCCACTCCCTTGTGCCTGGCCTCATTGATGCTCGCGGCCCTGCTGGCCGCCTGCGGCGGCGGCAGCAATGAAGCCGTCCAGGCACCGCAATCCGCGCCGGAGGCTCCGGCCGCCGCCAACGTGTACGAGCTGGCGGAGGTGCAGGCCTACATCCGCATCAACAACCTGGTCGAGCCTCGGCAGATCCACCAGGCGGCCCTGGCCGGGGGGCTCGATGCCGGCCAGCTCGACAGCCTGTACGGCCTGGCGCCGGGCACTGCCGCTGCCTACATCACGGCCCAGGGCTGGACTGCCCTGCCCGGCGGCACCACGATAGTCGGCCTGGGCGCGGCACAGCCCACTGCCATCGCCTCGGGCACGATGATGTATGGCCGCACCGCCACCATCACCGTCACAGGGACCAACCTGAGCCCCAGCAACATGAGCGTGAGCGCGGACAAGTGCAGCAGCCTCACCCTGGCAGCGGGCGGCAGCGGCACTTCGCGCACGCTGACCTGCAAGGTGAATGCGACTGGCGCATTGACGGTGCAGGTGCGCTCGACTGCGGGCGAATTGCTGCGGGCCACCAGCTTCGTGGTGCCACTCCCGCAGGTCACCATCGCCACCACCCAAGGCACGGTGGTGATGGAGTTGAACCCGGACAAGGCGCCCATCACGGTCAACAACTTCCTGGCCTACACCGGCGACGGCTTCTTTGCGGGGACGCTGTTCCATCGCGTCATCTCCGGCTTCATGATCCAGGGCGGCGGCCTGACTTCAGGCCTGGCCGCCAAGGCCACCACCTACCCGGCCATCGTGCTGGAATCAAACAACGGCCTGGCCAACCTGCGCGGCACCGTCGCCATGGCCCGTACCGCCGCCGCCAATTCGGCCACGTCGCAGTTCTTCATCAACCACGTGAACAACGCTTTCCTGAACTACGCCAGCGCCAATTCGCCCGGCTACGCGGTATTCGGCACCGTGGTCAGCGGCATGGACGTGGTGGACCGCATCGCCGCGCTGCCCACGCGCACCGTGCTCCCCTACGAGAACGTGCCACAGACCGAAGTGGTCATCACCAGCGCCACGCAGACGCGCTGAAGGATCAGGAAGCAGCGGCCTTGCGCCGCGCCTTCCAGGCGCCAAACAGGATCACCAGCCCCGGGATCAAAATCATCGCCCAGATGATCTTGTCCAGGTGCATCTTGACCCAGGGGATGCCGCCGAACAGGTAGCCGGCGGTGATGATGCCCACCACCCACAGCGCGCCGCCGGTCACGTCGAAGAACGTGAAGCGGCTGCGCGTCATCTGCGCCACCCCGGCCACGAAAGGCGCGAAGGTGCGCAAAAAGGGCATGAAGCGCGCCGCCACGATGGTGATGCCTCCGTACTTTTCGTAGAAGTCGTGGGCCTGGTTGAACGCCCGCTTGTTGAAGAACTTCGAGTCTTCCCACTGGAACACCTTGGGCCCGAAGTAGCGCCCCACCGTGTAATTGCTCTGGTTGCCCAGGATGGCGGCGGCCAGCAGCAGGCCGACTGACAGCGGGTAGCTCATGAGGCCGACGCCGCACATGGCGCCGACCACGAACAGCAGCGAATCGCCCGGCAGGAAGGGCATGACCACCACGCCGGTCTCCACGAAGATGATGAGGAACAGCAGCGCATACACCCATGCGCCGTAATTCATGATGAAGGTCTCCAGGTGCTTGTCGATGTGCAGGATGAAGTCCAGGAGGAAAGAAACAAGTTCCATGGCGGGGCATTATCCCCGTCCTAAAATGACAGTACCCCCATGAATGCAGTGCTTTCCCCTGCCCCCAGGCGCCCCATCCTCGAACTGCCCGGCGAGCTGATCAGCCAGATCGCCGCCGGCGAGGTGGTCGAGCGCCCCGCCTCGGTGGTGCGCGAGCTCGTGGACAACGCGCTCGATGCCGGCGCCACGCAAGTGACGGTGCGGCTCGCCGCTGGAGGCGTTCGACTCATTTCGGTGGAAGACGATGGGCTGGGCATCCCGCGCGAGGAGCTGGCCGTCGCGCTCAAGCGCCATGCCACCAGCAAGATCACCTCGCTGGTCGACCTGGAATCGGTAGCGACCATGGGCTTTCGCGGCGAAGCGCTGGCCGCCATCGGCTCGGTTTCTGAGCTCAGCCTGCTCTCGCGTCCTGCCGGGCAAGCCAACGCCTTCCTGCTCAACGGCCTGTCGGGCGAGCTGCGGCCCGCCGCGCGCGCCACCGGCACCACCGTGGAAGTCAAGGAACTGTTCTTCAGCACCCCGGCCCGCCGCAAGTTCCTCAAGACCGATGCCACCGAACTGGCCCACTGCATCGAAGCCGTGCGCCGCCATGCGCTGGCGCGGCCCGACGTGGGCTTTGCGATCTGGCACGAAGGCAAACTGGTCGAACAGTGGCGCGCCGCCACGCGCGAGCAGCGGCTGGCCGACGTGCTGGGCACCGATCTGCTGGAGCAGAGCGTGGACGTGGACTACCAGGCCGGCCCGATCCGCATCACAGGCCGCGCCGGCGTGCCCGACTACGCCCGTTCGCGCGCCGACCAGCAGTTCTCGTACGTGAACGGCCGCTATGTGCGCGACAAGGTGGTCACGCACGCCGCCCGCAGCGCCTACGAGGACGTGCTGCACGGCCACCGCCAGCCGGTCTATGCGTTGTATGTGGAGATCGACCCGGCGAGGGTGGACGTGAACGTGCACCCGACCAAGATCGAGGTGCGCTTTCGCGACAGCCGCGAGGTGCACCAGGCCGTGCGCCATGCGGTGGAAAACGCACTGGCCCGGCCGCGCGCGGGGCAGGCAGCGGCGGACCAGCCGCATCTGCCTGCGCAGGTTCATTCGTGGGAAGAGAATCGGGCTGCAGAGCAGTCCCAGTGGGCACAACCAGCTATTCCTTTTGTAGCAGATGGGGGCAATCGCGTGTCGGACCTGGCCGCGCTGTGGCAACCCGCTTCCGCCGCTCTTGCTGAATCTTCGGCCGAACCGGCACGGAACCTGCCCGCCGGCGACTGGCCGCTGGGCCGCGCCATCGCGCAGTTGCAGGGCGTCTACGTGCTGGCCGAAAACAAGCAGGGCCTCGTGATCGTGGACATGCACGCCGCGCACGAGCGCATCGTCTACGAGCGGCTCAAGTCGCAGATGGACACGCACGCCATCACCAGCCAGCCGCTGCTGATCCCGGCCACCTTCGCAGCCACGCCGCAGGAAGCGGCGACCGCCGAAAGCGCGGCGGAAGCGCTCAAGACCCTGGGCCTGGAGATCACGCCCTTCTCGCCCAAGACCCTGGCGGTGCGCGCCGTACCCACCAGCCTGGCCAACGGCGATGCGGTGGAACTGGCCCGCAGCGTGCTGGCTGAACTGGCCCAGCACGACGCCAGCACCGTGATCCAGCGCGCGCAGAACGAGCTGCTGGGCACCATGGCCTGCCACGGCGCCGTGCGCGCCAACCGCAAGCTGACCCTCGACGAGATGAACGCCCTGCTGCGGCAGATGGAAGAGACCGAGCGCTCCGACCAGTGCAACCACGGCCGCCCGACCTGGCGCCAGCTCACGGTGCGCGAGCTCGATTCGCTCTTCATGCGCGGGCGTTAGAGCAGCACGCCCAGAACTTTCGCGGCATTGCGGACTCAGCCATTCATGAAACGCTGGACCCTCTTCGCCCTGATCGCTGCCGCGATAGCACTTTCGTTTGGCTGCGCCACCCTCGACGAAAAGCAGCGCGCCTGGATCTTCCAGCCCAGCGACCGCGCTTGGGGCGGCTCGGCCGACCTGGCAAAAGACATGGACGAGGTCTGGATTGAGTTCACGTCCAAAACCACCGGCTCGCCCGCCAAGCTGCACGCCCTGTGGCTGCCCGCCGACAAGAGCGCGCCGGCAGGCGCTTCCGGTACTTCGGGCGCACCGGTCCTGCTGTACCTGCACGGCGCGCGCTGGGCCGTGATGGGCTCGGCGCCGCGCATCCGGCGCATGCAGGAGCTGGGCTTTTCGGTGCTGGCCATCGACTACCGGGGCTTCGGCAAGAGCACAGCGGGCCTGCCATCTGAAGCCACGGCCTACGAAGATGCGCGCGCCGCCTGGGACTGGCTGGGCGCCAGGTACCCGCAGCGCCCGCGCTACATCTTCGGCCACTCGCTGGGCGGCGCGGTGGCCATCGACCTGGCGGCCAACGTGCCCGACGAAGCCGGCACCATCGTCGAAGGCACCTTCACATCCATCCCTGATGTGGCCAGCAGCATGAAGTTCGGCTGGCTGCCGGTGGGCGCACTGATCACGCAGCGCTTTGATTCCCAGTCCAAGGTCGGCAAGATCGGCTCGCCGCTGCTGGTGGTGCACGGCGACAGTGACAGCACCATCGCCAGCGAACTGGGCCGCAAGCTGTTCGACGCCGCCCAAGGCAAGAAGAAATTCGTGCTGGTCGAGGGCGGCTCGCACCACAACACCATGTCGCTGGGCTACGGCCGCTACCGCGAAGCCCTCACCGAATTGTTCAGCCTGCGCTGAAGGCAGATCGCTCTGCTACGCTCAGACGGATGTCCGCCACGCCGCAAGCCGCCTCCCCCGAAATACCCCTGCCCGCCGCCATGTCCCCCGGCCTTGTGGTGCTGGTGCTGGGCCTGCTGCTGGGCATACAGCCGGTCACCACCGACCTGTACCTTCCCGCACTGCCCTCGCTGACCGAAGGCTTCGGCGCACCGGTCTCGCAGGCGCAGCTCACGCTCACCACGCTGCTGCTGGCGTTTGGCATCTCGCAGCTGTTCTGGGGTCCGCTGTCCGACCGGTTCGGCCGGCGGCCCATCCTGCTGTGGGGCCTGGCCGCCTACACGCTGGCCTCCATCGGTTGCGCGCTGGCCCCTTCGATGGCGATGCTGGTGGTCTGGCGCACCGTGCAGGGAGCGGCCATGGGCGCGGCCGTGATGTGCGCCCGCGCCATCGTGCGCGACCTGTACCAGCCCGAGACCGGCGCGCGCGTCATGTCCAAGGGCCTCACCGGCCTGGGCATCATTGCCTGCCTGTGTGCGCCCATAGGCGGCCTGTTGTCGGACGCGCTGGGCTGGCGCTACGCCATCATGGCGCTGGGCCTGTTTGGCGCGGCAACACTGGCCGTGATCGTCCTGCGCTTTGAGGAAACACTGGCCGAGCGCAATCCGCGCGCGCTGGACCCCGGCACCCTCGTGCGAACCTGGTGGCTGATCGTTCGAAACCCGGCGTTTGCCACCTGGTCGGTCCAGTCCACTGCATCGTATGGCGGGCTCTTCACCTTTCTGGCCTCGTCGTCCTTCGTCTTCATCAAGGTGCTGGGCTTTTCGCGGACGCAGTACGGGCTGGTGATGTTCTCGATGTCGGCGGTCTACATCAGCGGCACCTTCCTGTGCCGCGCGCGGCTGCCGCGCTTCGGTGTGCGCAGGTCGGTGGCGATTGCCGGGGTCCTCACCCTGGCCGGCGGCACGCTGATGGGCACGCTGGCACTGGCCGGGCTGCACAACGGCTGGGCCATCATGCTTCCCTTCTACCTGTTCATGCTGGCGCATGGCGTGCACCAGCCCTGCAGCCAGAGCGGCGCGGTCGGCCCCTTTCCGCAGGCGGCGGGCGCGGCCTCGGCACTCAATGGGTTCCTGAGCATGGTCATGGCGTTCGCCATCGGCAGCTGGATAGGCCGGCACCTCGATGGCACCGTGTTCGTGCTGACCAACGGCATCTGGTTCTGGAGCGTGGTGATTGCCGTCTCGTCCTGGACGCTGGTCCAGAAACACGGCGAGGCGCGCCGTGACTGACGGACCCGCAGGGGCCCTTCGAGCGCCCCTCAAGGCGCTGGCGCTGGCCGGACCCACGGCCAGCGGCAAGACCGCCGCCGCCATGGCCATCGCGCGCGAACACCCGGTGGAAATCATCAGCGTCGACTCGGCCCTGGTCTACCGCGGCATGGACATCGGCACGGCCAAACCCACGGCCGCAGAGCGGGCCGCCGTACAGCACCACCTGATCGACATCCGCGACCCGCTGCAGGCCTACAACGCAGGCGAGTTCGTGGCCGACGCAACGCGGCTGGTCGGTGAGATCAACGCACGCGGCGCGCTGGCGCTGCTCACGGGCGGCACCATGCTGTACTTCAAGGCGCTGTTCGACGGGCTCGACGAGCTGCCCAAAGCCGATGCGCAAACGCGCGCAGAGCTTGAAGCCCAGGCGGCGGAGCGCGGCTGGCCGGCGATGCACGCCGAACTGGCGAAGGTCGACCCGGTCACTGCGGCAAGGCTCGCCCCCAACGATTCGCAGCGCCTGCAGCGCGCGCTGGAAGTGTTTCGTGTCTCGGGGCAGCCGCTGTCGTCATTCCACGCTGCGCCCCGGACCCAGGCCAGCCCGTTTGCAGACACGCCCCTGATCTCGCTGGAACCACGGGACCGCGCCTGGCTGCATGAGCGCATCGCCCGGCGTTTCGACGCCATGCTGGCGGCCGGCTTCATGGAGGAGGTGAGGACCTTGCGGGCGCGTGGCGACCTGAACGCCGACCTGCCGAGCATGCGCTGCGTGGGCTACCGGCAGGCATGGGAGGTGCTCGATGGCAGCTCGCCGCCGGAGCAACTGCGGGACAAGGGCATCTTCGCCACGCGCCAGCTGGCCAAGCGCCAGATCACCTGGTTGCGCAGCATGCCGCGGCGCGAGGTCGTGGCATGCGATGCGCCCGATGCGCTGCAACGGGTGCTCGCGTACGCGGCCGTCGCGGCAAGGATGGCAGCGTGAACCTGTCGATCCGCAATCTGGCCAAGCGCTACGGCGACAACGCTGTGTTCAGCAAGGTATCGCTCGACGTCGCCCCTGGCGAATTCGTCGCCATCGTCGGCGAGTCGGGCGTGGGCAAGTCCACCCTGCTCAATTGCATGGCCGGCCTGGACCACTGGGACGAAGGCCAGGTGCTGCTGGGCGGCGCCGACATCGGCTTGCTCGATGACGAAGGCAAGGCCTTGCTGCGCCGGCGCAGCGTGGGCTTCGTGTTCCAGGCCTTCCACGTGCTGCCGCACCTGGACGTGGCGCAGAACGTGGCGCTGCCTCTGTTGCTGCTGAAGGCGCCTGACGATGCGCGCGTGCGGCAGATGCTCGACGCTGTGGGACTGTCTGGCATGGGCGCGCGGTTGCCGCAGGAACTCAGCGGTGGCCAACTGCAGCGGGTGGCGATCGCGCGCGCGCTGGTGCACCGGCCCCCGCTGTTGCTGGCCGACGAGCCCACCGGCAACCTGGACCCCACCACAGCGGCCATGGTGATGGAGGTGCTCAAGGCGCAAACGCGCGAATACGGCGCCTCGCTGGTGCTGGTCACGCATTCCGAGGCGGCGGCAGCGCGCGCTGACCGCGTGCTGCACCTCACAAGCTCCGGCATCGCGGCGTAAAGGCTCACAAGCTGATCAAGGGCGTACTGCCATTGCGGCAGGCATCGTCCGACACGATGAGGGGCGCGGACCTGACGGTTGCACTGCAGCATGCTAATTAATCTTCATTCCAGCAGGCAATCAGGCCCGCGACACTTTCTCAACAACCGTAGTTTCAAGGAGTTCATCATGAGCGCAACCAAGAAGATCGTCGGCCTGCTCGCAGGCGTCGCAGCAGTCGCAGCAATCGGCACGGCCGCCATCGCACAGGGCAACCCGCCCAACCCCCTGATCGGCAACCACCCCATCGCCGCCGGCCAGCAGAGCTCGCAGCACACCGCCATGGGCGAAACCGGTGTGCCGGCAGAAGCCTTCCAGGTGCGTACCGCCGTCATCACGCAAGAGCCCGCTCCCGTCGCCGTGGTTGAGCAACCCGCCCCGGTCGTGGCTGAAGCTCCGGCCCCCGCAGTGGAAACCACCACCATGGGCGCCGCGCCGGCCGAACCCGTCGTGGAAGCCGCCCCGATGCAAGTCGCCCGCGCCGACCGCAACTAAGCAGTCACCGCATGCCGGAGTGGAATGCAAGCCATTCCGAACCAGCGTTTGCAAACAGAAAGGCCGCAGCTAAGCTGTGGCCTTTCTGCATGGGGGGCGCGAATGGCAAACATCACCCGCGAGATTGACGTCGGCCTGGACGCCGCAAGCGCATGGCAGGCCGTGCGCGATGTGGGCAATGCCCATGTGAAGCTGTTCCCCGGAATCCTGTCTGGCATCGTGATGGACGACGGCGCGCGCGTCGTCACCTTCGGCAACGGCCTGGTGCTGCGCGAACTGATCGTGGACATCGACGACACGAGGATGCGCGTGGCCTATGCATCGGTTGGTGGGCGTGCCACACACCACAACTCAACACTGCAGGTGATTGCGCAAGGAGAAGGCAAGAGCCGCATCGTCTGGAGCACCGACTTCCTGCCCGGTGACCTCGCGCCCATGATTGGCGGCATGGTGGAGATGGGCGCGGCGGCGATGAAGAAAGCGCTGGAGAACCAGTAAGCCCTATTGGCGCGGCCTGCAGGCCACAAATGGCCTGGAAGGCGCGTAGACACTGCTTGGAGCCTTGCGGCTATTTCTTCTTCGCCCGGTCAATCCGGCGCCAGTACTGGAACTCGTCTTCGTGGATCTCGATGTCGATCTCGGACACACGGGCCTGGATGCGTTCCTGCACGTCGGCCACGGCCTTGTTGTAGACCAGAGGGCCGATCTCGTCGAGGATGAAGCCCAGCAGCGCGCCGGCGGCGACGTTGCCGATCGGCTCTTCCATGTTCTCGCGGAAGTAGCGCTCTATGGACACGATGGCTTCCTTGCGCGCCTCCTTGGGCAGTTCGATGCTCATGCTTCTTCCCCTGCCATCCAGCGCCCGTACTTGACCATGTCGGCATTGCCGCCGCTGACGATGATGCCCACGCGCTTGCCCGCCAGCGGCAGCCCGGCATGGCGTGCCGCCGCGAACGACAGGCAGCCGGTGGGCTCGACCACCATCTTCATGCGCTGGGCATAGAAGCGCATCGCCTCAATGAGCTGTTCGTCGGTGGCTGTGAGGATGCCGTCGACGTCGCGCCGGATCACGGCGAAGGTGTA
This sequence comes from Sphingobacterium thalpophilum, assembly GCA_943369045.1. GTDB lineage: Bacteria > Pseudomonadota > Gammaproteobacteria > Burkholderiales > Burkholderiaceae_C > Ramlibacter. The sequence goes on along the minus strand of CALRME020000007.1, from coordinate 4,177 downwards.
CTCGCCCAGGTGCTGGGTCTGCGCGCCATCGGCGATCGTGCGCGGCGTGGCGATGCTCACGATTTCGCCCTTGGCAAATGATTGCTGGCCGTCGTTGCCCGCTTCCGGCTCCACGCCGTAGATCTTGCAGTTGGGCGACAGCGCCCGCGCCGCCAGGGCGCAACCGCTGAGCAGCCCGCCGCCGCCCAGGCAGACCAGCAGCACGTCGAGCTCGCCTGCTTCCTCGAACAATTCCTTGGCCGCAGTGCCCTGCCCCGCCATCACGTCCGGGTGGTCATAGGGCGGGATCAGTGTCAGGCCGCGTTCTTTCGCCAGGTTTTGCGTGAGCGCCTCGCGGTCCTGCGTGTAGCGGTCGAACAGGATCACTTCGGCGCCATAGCCCCGGGTGGCCTCCACTTTCAACGGCGGTGCGTCTTTTGGCATGAGGACGACAGCCGGCATGCCCAGCAACCGCGCCGACAAGGCGATGGCCTGTGCATGGTTGCCCGACGAGAAGGTGACAACGCCGGCCTTGCGCTGGGCATCGCTGAACTTCGACAGCGCGTTGTAGCCGCCGCGAAACTTGAAGGCGCCCATGCGCTGGAAGTTCTCGCACTTGAAGAACAGCTGCGCACCGGTCAGCGCATCGGCAGTGGACGAGCGCAGCACCGGTGTGCGGTGGGACTGGCCCTGGAGCCGCCCGGCGGCGGCGACGACGTCGTCATAGGTGGGGAGTTGGAGCATGACGCCAGTGTAAAACCGGCGGGCACAATGCTTCCATGCGCGAACTGCTCTCGACCTTCTCCTGGCAGGAACTGCGCCACCACCCCTGGCGCAACGCGGCCGCCGTGCTGGCGGTAACACTGGGCGTGGCGCTGGCGTTTTCGGTGCAGCTGATCAATGCGTCGGCCCTGAGCGAGTTCTCCAGCGCGGTGCGTTCGGTCAACGGCCAGAGCGATGTGGAGCTGCGTGGCGTGCAGGGCGGCTTCGACGAGGCGCTCTATGCGCAGGTCGCGGCCAATCCGCAGGTCGATCTGGCCAGCCCCGTGCTGGAAGTGGGCACCGTCGCCATGGCGCCGGGCGGCGAGCGCAAGGCGCTGCGCGTGATCGGCGTCGATGCGCTGCTGGTCTACGGCGTTGCGCCTTCACTGATGCCCGTGCCTGCCCAGGGTGGCGAGCGGCTCGCGCTGTTCGCGCCGGCCACGCTGTTCCTCAACCCGGCTGCGCGGCTGCTGTTCACCGGAGACCGGCTGCAACTTCAATCCGGGCTGGGCCTGCGCGAAGCCAGGGTGGGCGGCACCACGGGCGCAGGCGGCCCGGCCCTGGCGGTGATGGACATTGGCGCAGCCCAGGAGCTGTTCGGAAAACTGGGCGAACTCACCCGCATCGACCTGCGGCTGCGCGCGGGGGTGGACCGCGATGCATTCTTGCGGTCGCTGGCCCTGCCTCCAGGCGTGGCAGCCAACGTGCCGGGCGATTCAGCCGAACGCGTGAGCAACCTGTCGCGCGCCTACCGCGTCAACCTCACTGTGCTGGCGCTGGTGGCCTTGTTCACTGGCGCCTTCCTTGTTTACTCGGTGCTGTCGCTCAGCGTGGCGCGGCGGGCGCAGCAGTTCGCGCTGCTGGGGGTGCTGGGCCTGTCAGCGCGGGAGCGCAGGCAGCTGGTGCTGGCCGAATCGGTGCTGCTGGGTTGCGTGGGCAGCGCTGCCGGCATTGCGCTGGGCACGGCGCTGGCTTCCCTTGCGCTGAACCTGTTGGGCGGCGACCTGGGTGGCGGCTACTTTTCAGGCGTCGCGCCGCAGTTGCAGTTCAGTGCCCCGGCCGCTGGGGCCTATGGTCTGTTGGGCGTCGCGGCCGCAGCCATAGGTGGCTGGTGGCCGGCCCGCGCGGCGCAGCAGTTACCACTGGCCCGGACCCTCAAAGGCCTGGGCATGGGTTCAGGCGAACGGCGCCATCCCGCTTCTGCCCTGCTGCTGCTCGCTGCCGGCGGCCTGTGCGCGCTGTTGCCGCCGGTGGCCGGCCTGCCGCTGGCGGCATACCTGTCGGTCGGCCTGCTGCTGGTCGGCGGCATCGCTGCCCTGCCCTGGGGCGTGGCACTGCTGCACGACCGCATCGCCCCATTGCTGGCGCACCGCCTGCTGCCGCTGCTGGCAGTGGAGCGGGCGCGGCGTGTGCGCGAAAGCGCTGCGGTGGCGGTCAGCGGCGTGGTGGCGGCGCTCAGCCTGGCCGTCGCCCTGACGGTGATGGTGGCCAGCTTTCGCGATTCGATGGTGCGCTGGCTGGACGTGGTGCTGCCGGCCGACCTCTACGTGCGCACGGCCATCTCGCAGGGCGCCTCCGACACGGTGTTCTTCACACCGCAATTCGTGCAGGCCGCATCGCGTGCACCCGGTGTGCAGCGAGTGGCCACGCAGCGCCTGCGCACGCTGCAGCTGGATGCGGCGCGGCCGGCGGTCGCGCTGCTCTCGCGCGCCATCGCCGAACCCGCGCAAGGCCTGCCGCTGGTGGGCGAGCTGCATCCCGTGCCCGCCGGTCAAGTCGCGATCTACGTGAGCGAAGCCATGGTGGACCTGTACGGCGCGAAGCCCGGCACGCAGTTTGCGCCGCTGTCCACGGTGTTCGGCAGCGGCGCACGGTTCTTCGTGGCCGGCGTCTGGCGCGACTACGTGCGCCAGAGCGGCAGCATCGCGATGGACAGCCGCGACTTCGAGCGCCTGTCGGGTGACCGACGGGTGAACGACCTGCAGCTGTGGCTGGCGCCCGGCGCCGACGCAGGCCAGGCGCAGCAGGCACTGCGCGACATCGCCCGCGCGCAATCGGGCAGCGACGGCCTGCTGGAGTTCGCATCGACGGCGCAGCTGCGCGCCACTTCACTGCGCATCTTCGACCGCAGCTTTGCCGTGACCTACTGGCTGCAGGCCGTCGCGATTGCCATCGGCCTGTTCGGCGTCGCCGCCAGCTTCAGCGCCCAGGTGCTGGCACGCCGCAAGGAATTCGGCTTGCTGGCCCACCTGGGCCTGACGCGCCGCCAGATCCTGGCGGTGGTCGCCGGCGAAGGCGCGGCCTGGACGCTGGTGGGCAGCCTGGCGGGCCTGGCGCTCGGCCTGGCCGTGTCGGTGGTGCTGGTGCACGTGGTCAACCCGCAGAGCTTCCACTGGACCATGGACCTGCTGGTGCCATGGGTCCGGCTCGCTGCGTTGTGCATCGCCGTCGTGGTAGCCGGCACCGCCACCGCATGGCTGGCCGGGCGCGCCGCCGCAGGGCGCGACGCGGTGCTGGCGGTGAAAGAGGACTGGTGATGCAACGCCGCCCCTTCCTCGCATCGGCCGCGTTGCTGGCTTCCATGCCGGCGTTGGCCCTGCCCCAGAAGACGCGGGCTTTCCCGCGCGACCACGGCAGCCACCCCGAGCTGCGCACCGAGTGGTGGTACGTCACCGGCCACGCCAGTGCGGGCGGCCGCGAGTTCGGCTTCCAGGTGACCTTCTTCCGCTCGCGCGTGGACGGCACGCAGGGCATGGCCTCGAAGTTCGCCGCAAAGCAGCTGGTGTTCGCCCACGCGGCGCTCACCGACGTGCAGGGCAAGAAGCTCTGGCACGACCAGCGCATTGCGCGCGAAGGCTTTGGCATCGCGCAGGCGGGGCAGGATGATGCAGAAATCCGCCTGCGCGACTGGTCGCTGCTGCGGCAGGGCGGCAAGTGGCTGGCCACGGTCAAGGCCGGAGACTTCGCATTGCAACTCGAATGCACCGGGACGCAGCCCGCGCTGCTGCAGGGCCGCAACGGCCTCTCGCGCAAGGGGCCTGAAGAAAAGCAGGCCAGCTACTACTACAGCCAGCCGCAGCTGGCCGTGCGCGGGACCATCAGCCTGAAGGGCCAGCCGCTGCAGGCGCAGGGCAAGGCCTGGATGGACCACGAGTGGAGCGATGAATTCCTGCACCCGGAAGCGGTGGGCTGGGACTGGATCGGCATGAACCTGGATGACGGCAGCGCGGTCACCGCCTTCCGCCTGCGCCGCAAGGACGGCACCACCGTCTGGGACGGCGGCTCGTTCCGCACGGCCAACGGCGAGCCCTATATCTTCAGCCCGGGCGAAGTGGTGTTCAGCCCGCAACGGCGCTGGAAAAGCCCGCTGTCGCAGGCCAGCTACCCGGTGGAGTGGATAGTGCGCACGCCGGCCGATTTCTACACCGTCAAGGCC
>CALRME020000006.1:0-18366 GCA_943369045.1 Sphingobacterium thalpophilum | reverse complement strand
TGGTGCTTGAATACCCGTCCACTGATCCGGCAGAGCCCAAGCCGCAGGAGCGCATGATTCCCTTCGTCTCCGCCTATGTCGACGCCGTGGACCTGCCAGGCAAGCGCATCACGGTCGACTGGCAGAGCGACTACTAGCCGCCTGCGATCCGCGCCATGCGCTTTGACGTCATCACCCTGTTCCCCGAGCTGTTCGAGCCTTTCCTGGCCAGCGGCGTGACGCGGCGCGCTTACGAAGGCAAGCTGGTGGACGTGCGGCTGTGGAACCCGCGCCATTTCGCTGAGGGCAATTACCGCCGCGTGGACGACAGGCCCTTCGGAGGTGGCCCCGGCATGGTGATGATGGCCGATCCGTTGGCCCGATGCTTGGGTGCGATCCGCGCTGAGCGGCAGGACCAGGCGCCCGTCGTGCTGTTTTCGCCCATCGGACCCCGGCTGGATCATGCTGGCGTGGAAAGCTGGTCGGCCAGCCACGGCGCCGTGCTGCTGTGCGGCCGCTACGAAGGCATCGACCAGCGGTTCATCGACGCAGAAGTGGATGTGCAGATCAGCCTGGGAGACTTTGTCCTGTCCGGCGGCGAAATCGCCGCGATGGCTCTGCTGGACGCAGTCGCCCGCCTGCAGCCGGGCGTGCTCAACGACGAGGGCAGCCACCAGTTCGACAGCTTTAACCCGGCCCTGGATGGGCTGCTGGACTGCCCGCACTACACGCGACCCGAGCAATGGCAGGGCGTGAAGGCGCCCGACGAATTGCTCTCGGGCCACCATGCCAACATCGAGCGCTGGCGCCGGGAGCGGCGGCTGGAAATCACGGCGAGGGAAAGGCCCGACCTGATAGCCGCCGCTCGGGCCAATGGCCGGCTGACCAAGGCCGACGAGGCCTTCTTGTCAAAAGCCCAATAAAACGTTTATAATCAAAGGCTTTTCGATCCTCTGCCGCATTCCGTGAAATCACGCTACCGCGCGTTTTCCGCCTTCCATCAACAAACTGCGCGCACGATCAATTGAGGTGAATATGAATCTGATCGAAACCCTTGAGCAGGAAGAAATTGCTCGTCTCGGGAAAAAAATCCCGGAATTCTCGCCCGGCGACACCGTGATCGTCAGCGTCAACGTGGTTGAAGGCACCCGCAAGCGTGCCCAAGCCTTCGAAGGCGTGGTGATTGCCAAGCGCAACCGTGGCCTCAACAGCGGCTTCACCGTGCGCAAGATCTCCAGTGGCGAAGGCGTGGAACGCACGTTCCAGACCTACAGCCCGCTGATCGCCGGCATTGAAGTCAAGCGCCGCGGCGATGTGCGCCGTGCCAAGCTGTACTACCTGCGTGACCGCAGCGGCAAGTCGGCCCGTATCAAGGAAAAGCTGCCGAGCAAGTCGACCGCCAAGAACGCGGCAGCAGCCCAGTAAGCCACGCGCTCCCGCCAAAGCCGCCGCGGCCTTCGTGCCTGTGGCGGCTTTTTCATTTCATGCCCATCGATCCCATCCCGCCCGATACGCCGCTGTCCAAGCTGCCGAACTTCGACCCGCGCACGGTGCCGGTTGCGGGGATCGACGTGCACCTGCCCGCTGTTCCTCTGGCGTCGCTGACGCCGCAAGCCCTGCGCCGCCGCTTTGCCTCGCCTCCGGCATGGGAGCCCGAGATCTGGCTGGAGCGCAAGTTTGCCGAGCGTCCGTTCACGCGCGCCTCGGTGCTGGTGCCCATCGTGATGCGCGAGCGGCCCACGGTGCTGCTGACAGAGCGCACGACGCACCTGTCGACCCATTCAGGCCAGGTCGCCTTTCCGGGTGGCAAGGCCGACGCGACGGACACCGACGAGGCGCACACGGCATTGCGCGAGGCGCACGAAGAAATCGGCCTGGAACGTGAACAGATTGAAGTCATCGGTTCGTTGCCAACCTACACCACCGGCACCCAGTTCATCATCACTCCGGTGATCGCGCTGGTCGCGCCGGACCACAAGCTCACGCTCAATGCCTTTGAAGTGGCCGATGCCTTCGAAGTGCCGCTGGACTTCCTGATGAATCCTGCGCATCACCATCGCCACGTTTTTGAATGGACCGGGGCGCGCCGGGAGTGGTTCTCCATGCCCTACATGGATGGCAGCACCGAGCGCTTCGTCTGGGGCGCAACGGCAGGCATGCTGCGCAACTTCTACCGCTTCCTCGTGGCCTAGCCGGTTGGCCCCTTTATCATCGGGGGCATGAGCTTCTTCGCCATCCTGTTCGCCCTGCTGCTTGAGCAGGTGCGGCCGCTGGCGCGGCATAACGCCATCCATGCGGGGCTACGTAGCTGGGCGCGGGCTGTGAGCCGGAATTTCGATGCCGGCAAGCCGCACCACGGCTGGGTGGCCTGGACGCTGGCGGTCGTTTTCCCGGCGGTCGTGGCCACAGGTGTGCACTGGCTGCTGTGGGTCTTTGCCGGTTGGCCTTTCGCGGTGCTGTGGAACATCGCCGTGCTCTATGTCACGCTGGGCTTCCGGCAGTTCAGCCACCATTTCACCAATATCCGCGACGCGCTGGACGCGGGCGATGAGGCTGCAGCGCGTGAGCTGCTTGCGCAGTGGCAGCAGGTCGATGCCAGTGAGTTGCCGCGCAGCGAAATTGTGCGCCACGTCATTGAGTATTCCGTGCTGGCCGCGCATCGCCATGTGTTCGGGGTGCTGGGCTGGTTCTCTGTGCTGGCCGCGTTCGGCTTCGGGCCCGCGGGTGCCGTGGTCTACCGCATGAGCGAGTTTGTCTCGCGCTACTGGAAGTACAAAAGCAAGACACAGAACCAGCCAGCGAGCGTGGCCCTGCAGGCTGCGGCAGCCAGTGCCTGGCATGTGATCGACTGGCTCCCGGCGCGTGTGACGGCGCTGGGCTTCGCGGTGGTCGGCAGCTTCGAGGAGGCCATTGATTGCTGGCGCAACCATGCCCAGCGCTTCCCCGATGACAACGACGGCGTGATCCTGGCGGCAACGTCCGGTGCCGTGAACGTGCGCCTTGGCGGCGAGGCGCTCAAGACTGCCTTCTCGCCCAACACGTCCCAGAGCTTCGGCTCCTCGGGCATGTCCAATGAGGCGACGGCGGGCAGCGAAAGCACACCGGGCCGCGAAGCCGAAGTGGGCCACCTGCGCAGCATCGTCGGCCTGGTCTGGCGCTCGGTCGTGCTGTGGATGGTGCTGCTGGCGCTGCTGACACTGGCGCGGCTGCTGGGCTGAGCGACCCGCTGAAGCTCAGTAGCGCTGAGGCTGCGACAGTTCGGCGAACAGCTCGGCGTAGAGCTTGTGCCGGCGCGGGCTGATGCCCTCGGGCGTATCCAGCCCGACAGCCGCAATCACACCGCAACCCGGTTCGTGCAGGTGGGTGCAGTTGTAGAACTTGCAGTTCGCCACCCGGGGTTTCAGGTCAGGCATGAAAGCCGCCAGGTGCATGGCATCTACGTGGTTGAGGCCAAACTCCTGGAAGCCGGGTGAGTCGATCAGCGCGGTTGTCTTTGCTTCATCGACCCAGTACCAGGTGGTGCTGGTGGTGGTGTGCTTGCCGGAGTTGAGCGCCTGCGAAATTTCGTTTGTCTCCGCCAGCGCGCCGGGCACCAGCAGGTTGATCAACGTACTTTTTCCGGCGCCTGAAGGGCCCAGCACCAGGGTGGTCTTGCCCTGCAGATGCTTGAGCAGGTGCTCGCGGTCCACGTCCTGGGACATGCGCAGCGACAGCGGCAGCACGCCATAGCCCATGCGCTGGTAGGGCACCAGGCGCCCCCAGGCCTTCTCGAACGGCTCGACGAGGTCGCTCTTGTTCAGCGCCATGATGGGGGTGATGCGTTCCGCTTCCGCTGCAATCAGTGCTCGGGAGAGCTGCATGTCCGAGAACTCGGGCTCCGCCGCGATCAGGATCAGCACCTGGTCGAGGTTGGCGGCAAATGACTTGGTGCGGATCTCGTCCTGCCGGTAGAACAGGTTGCGCCGCTCCTCGACTTTCTCTATCGTGCCTTCGTCTTGCGTCCCCTGCCAGAGCACGCGGTCGCCGACCACGGCCTGGCTTTTCTTTCCGCGCGGGTGGCAGATCAGGCGCTTGCCCTCGGGCGTTTCCACCAGGCAATGGCGGCCGTAGTTGGCCACCACCAGCCCCGGGTCGAGCGGCGCCCGGTCAATCAAGGGTGACCACCCTCATGCGACCAGGGCGTCGGCTTGCGCCGCGCATTCGAAATCGGTGGTGGAGATGCCCTTGACGTCGTGGGTGTTGAAGCGCACCACGCAACGGTTGAAGTGCACCGACAGGTCGGGGTGGTGGTCCTGTGCGTTGGCGATGAATGCGAGCGCGTTGACGAAGGAAATTGTCTCGTAGTAGTTGGCGAAGCTGAAAGTCTTTTCGATGGCGACGTCGGCGCCGTCACCCGTGAGCTTCCAGCCCTCCACCGTGGCCAGCGAAGAGACGATCTGCGTGGCCGTCAGCGCGCGGCGCGGGTGCTGGGCCCAGTCCTTCTTTTTCAACATCGTTGTCATGTGCTTGCTGCGATCATGCGGGCCAGTCTTTCGGAGGCGGGCGGGTGGGAGTAGTAGAACTTCGCGAACACCGGGTCGGGCGTGAGCGTGGACGCATTGTCCTCGTAAAGCTTGAGCAGGGCCGTGCGCAGGTCGGCGCCGCTGGTCTGGGCGACGGCATAAGCGTCGGCCTGGAACTCGTGCTTGCGCGAGAGCTGCGCAAACAGCGGTGAGACAAAGAACGAGAACACGGGCACGGCCAGCAGGAACAGCAGCAACGCCAGCGCGTCGTTGGCGCCACCCAGTGCGGGCGAGACGCCCAGACCGGTGTAGAACCAGACCCGGGTCGACAGCCACCCCAGCAACGCGAAACCGGCGAGGCTCATGGCGAACATGCCCAGGATGCGCTTGATGATGTGCTTGTGCTTGAAATGGCCGAGTTCATGCGCCAGCACGGCATCGACTTCACCGGGTGACAGTTTGGCCAGCAGCGTGTCGTAGAACACCACGCGCTTGGCTGCGCCAAAGCCGGTGAAGTAGGCATTGGCATGGGCGCTGCGCTTGCTGCCGTCCATCACGAACAGGCCCTTGGCAGCGAAACCGCAGCGCTGCATCAGTGCGGTGACGCGGGCCTTGAGCGACTCGTCTTCCAGCGGCTTGAACTTGTTGAAGATGGGCGCGATGAACGTCGGGTAGAGCACCAGCAGCAGCAGGTTGAAGGCCATCCACGCGCCCCAGGCCCAAAGCCACCAGAACGTGCCGGTGCTGCCCATCAGCCACAGGATCAGTGCCGCAATGGGCAGGCCGATCACCGCGCCCAGCAGGCTTGACTTCAGAAGGTCCGCCAGCCAGAGCTTTGGCGTTGTCTTGTTAAAGCCGAAGCGTTCTTCCAGGACGAAGGTCTGGTACAGCGTGAAGGGCAGTTCGATGACGCCGCCGATCAGTGCGAAACACGCGAACAGCGAAAGTTGCTGCGCCATCCCTGAACCCAGCCAGCCAGACAGCGCCTGGTTCAAGGCATGAAGGCCGCCCAGCAAGGTCCAACCCAGCAACACGGCGGCGCCGAAAGCCATCTCAAGCAGGCCGAAGCGACCCTTGGCGACGGTGTAATCGGCGGCCTTCTGGTGCGCCGCGAGGCTGATGGTTTGCGCGAAATCGGCAGGAACCGTCTCGCGGTGTTGCGCTACGTGGCGGATCTGGCGGGAAGCAAGCCAGAAGCGCACGAGCAGGCCGGCCAGGAGGAAAGCGGCAAACGCCAGTGTCAGCAGGTACGAGGAATTCATTCCTTCAAGTTTAGGCCATAGGCGACAATCACAAGCATGTCTGAAACCCCTGTGCAAACCGCGGCCACGTTGGCCAAAAGCGACCAGAACCTGATCTGGCTCGACTGTGAAATGACGGGGCTCGACCCCGAAGTCGAGCGCCTGATCGAAATCGCCGTGGTGGTGACCGGCCCGAACCTGGAGCCGCGCATCGAAGGCCCCGTGCTGGTGATCCACCAGAGCGACCAGCAACTGGACAAGATGGACGCGTGGAACAAGGGCACGCACGGGCGCAGCGGCCTGATCGACAAGGTGAAAGCGTCGACGCTCACGGAGGCACAGGCGGAAGAGCAGTTGCTGGATTTCCTCAAGAAGTACGCGCCCAAGGGCAGCACGCCCATGTGTGGCAACACGATCGGGCAGGACCGCCGGTTCCTGGTGAAGTACATGCCCAGGCTGGAAGCGTTCTTCCACTACCGCAACCTGGACGTCAGTACCCTCAAGGAACTGGCCAAGCGCTGGCGTCCCGACGTCTACAACGCCTTCAAGAAGCAGCAGAAGCACACGGCCCTGGCCGACGTGCACGAGTCCATTGATGAGCTTGCGCACTACCGTGAGCGCTTCCTCAAAATGGCCGATTAGGTAAAAACCCGAATCCATGCCATAATCGACGGCTTGGCTGCATTTGGCAGCCCCCGTGCATCTCCCTTCACACACAGGCTCAATGAATGAGCCAACAGTACCTGCAAGGTATTGGGCGTCGTTTGATGGTTGATGTTTTACAACCATGAACGACAGCCGTCCCCCACGGGGCCGGTTGCGTGTGAGTAATCAATGACTGACTCTTTTGAAGTACAGGGCGACTTTTCGCCTGCCGAAACCTTTTCCGAGCTCGCCATGGGCGTCAACGACATTGCTGTCGACGCCGTGGAAACCGAAGCAGTAGAGGCCGCTCCGGCCCTGCCCAACGGCTTCCTGAAGCTGAACCTGGCCGCTGAGCTGATCCGCGCCGTCGAAGATCTGGGCTACACCCAGCCGACGCTGGTGCAGGAAAAAGTGATTCCGCTGGCGCTGCCCACGGATGACGCCGCTGGCAAGGCCACCAGCTACATCGACCTGATGGTCTCCAGCCAGACCGGCAGCGGCAAGACTGCCGCCTTCCTGCTGCCCGTGCTTCACACGCTGCTGACGCAGAAGGCCCAGGCTGAAGCTGACGAGCGTGCCGAGTTCGACCGCGCCGTCGCCGAAGCTGAAGCCAAGGGCGAACCCGCTCCCAAGCGCCCCAAGCGCAAGGACCCGACCAACATGCGCAACTTCAAGGCCGCCACCCCCGGCGCCCTGGTGGTTTGCCCGACGCGCGAACTGGCGCAGCAAGTGGCGCATGACGCCATCGGCCTGGTGCAGCACTGCCGCGGCCTGCGCATCGCCAACATCGTGGGCGGCATGCCCTACCAGCTGCAGATCGCCAAGCTGCAGAACGCCGACCTCGTGGTTGCCACGCCCGGCCGCCTGCTGGACCTGCAGCGCTCGATGCAGATCAAGCTCGACAAGGTGCAGTTCCTGGTCGTCGACGAAGCCGACCGCATGCTCGACCTGGGTTTCTCCGATGACCTGGCCGAAATCAACCAGCTGACCATCGAGCGCAAGCAGACCATGATGTTCAGCGCGACCTTCGCGCCCCGCATCCAGCAACTGGCTGCGCGCGTCATGCGCGCACCGCAGAAGGTGCAGATCGACAACCCGCAGGAAAAGCACGCCAACATCAAGCAGGTGCTGTTCTGGGCCGACAACGCCCAGCACAAGCGCAAGCTGCTGGACCACTGGCTTCGTGACACCACCATCAACCAGGCCATTGTTTTCGCCAGCACGCAGATAGAGTGCGACGGCTTGGCCGAAGACCTGCAACAAGCCGGCTTCGACGCCGTGGCGTTGCATGGCGCCTTGTCGCAGGGCCTGCGCAACCGGCGCCTGATGGCGCTGCGCAACGGCCAGGTGCAGGTGCTAGTGGCCACCGACGTTGCCGCCCGCGGCATCGACGTGCCCACCATCACCCACGTCTTCAACTACGGGCTGCCGATGAAAGCTGAGGACTACACGCACCGCATCGGCCGCACCGGCCGTGCCGGCCGCGACGGCCTTGCCATCACCTTCGCCGAGATGCGCGACCGCCGCAAGATCTTCGACATCGAAGGCTACAGCCGCCAGCCGTTCAAGGCTGAAGTGATCCCCGGCCTGGAGCCGCAGCAACGCGCGCCGCAAGGCGGCCGTCCGGGCGGCGACTTCGCCGGCCGCGGCAGCCGCGACAACTCTTCCCGCGATCGCAAGTTCGGTGGCGGCGGTGGTGGCCGCAGCGGTGGTTTTGGCGGTGGCTTTGCCCCGCGTGAAGACCGTGGCTTCGCTCCGCGTGAAAACAACAGCTACGCCAACAAGACCGGCTTCAACAACTTTGGCGGCGGTGGCCGCAATGAAGGCTTCGCACCGCGCGGCGGCGACTTTGCTCCCCGTGAAGACCGCAACTTCGCCCCTCGTGAAGACCGCAACTTCGCACCCCGTGGCGACTTTGCCGGCCGTGGTGACTTCGCCCCGCGCAAGCCGGCGTTCGCCAAGCCCGCCTTTGCCAAGCCGGGCGGCGCCACCAAGGTGTTTGTGCCGCGCGACGCTGCCAAGAAGCGTCCCGCCAAGCCCGCGCGCTAAGGTGACTTGAGCTGCTGCTGCCTGGCCCGACAATCGGGCCATGGCAGCAGCGAAGGCTCAGGCGGCAACGACAGCCGCCAAACCCAAAATCCGCGCAGCGGAAGACAGGCACTTCGTGGTCGCGCTCGCGCGTGGACTCGAGGTGCTTGCCTGTTTTCGCTCGGGCGCGCGCCTGGGCAACCAGGACATCGCAAAGCGCTGCAACCTGCCCAAGTCCACCGTCTCGCGGCTCACTGCCACGCTAACGCGGCTGGGCTATCTGATCCAGGTAGAGGACAGCGGCAAGTTCCGTCTCGGCACGGCAACGCTGTCGCTGGGCAGCGCCATGCTTTCCAAGCTGGACGTGAGGCAGGTCGCCCGCCCCTGGATGGAAGAGCTGTCAGCCTTCGGCAAGGTCGAGGTGGCGCTGGGCACGCGAGACCGGCTGTCGATGATCTATGTGGAAAGCAGCCGCAGCACACGCGCGACGGCGCCCAGCCTGAGTGTCGGCTCCCGCATACCCGTGGCCACCACGGCCATGGGCCGCGCCTGGCTTTCCGCCATCAACGCTGGCGAACGGGAAGAGTTCCTCGAGCGCATCCGCAAGCGGGAAGGCACCGACTGGGACCAGACGCGCCGCGGCATCGAGCGGGCCATCCATGAGCACAGCACCCTTGGCGTGACCTGTTCATTCGGCGAGTGGCAGCCCAACATCAACGGCATCGCCTGTGCGATCCTGCCCGGGGATGACCTGCCGCCCATGGCGATCAGCTGCGGAGGGTCGGCGGCACGCCTGTCGCCGCAATTCCTGCTCGGGGAAGTGCGTCCGCGCCTGATCGCCATGGTGGCGCGGATCGAAGATGCGATCGGCCCGCCGCGAGGCGTGCGCCGATGGCCTGCCCGTTGATTACTTGAATTCGCGCAGTGCACGTTCCTTGACCTTGCCGCCCTCGATCACCGCCACGCGGGTGTTGGCCAGCGAGCCGCCGCGCTCGTCCACGCCATCCAGCCCGTGCGGGTTGGTGGCATGCGACAAGCCCTTCATGGCCTTGTCCAGCTGGGCGCGGATGGCCACAGCGTCGGTCACTGAACCGGCCAGCTTCATGGCCAGCGCAGTCGCATGCACGGTGGTGTAGTTGAGCGACACCTCCGAGCTCGGCGTGCGTCCCGGGTAGGCCTTGCGGAAGCGCTCGACAAATGCCTTCGAATCGGGCGCAGGGTCATCCACCAGGGGCAGCACGCCGATGGAGCCTTCCAGCGGTGCGTAGCCGCCGGTGACGGCGCTCATCTCGTCCATCTTGGCCTGGTCGATGATGACGAAGCCGCCTTTGAAGCCCAGCTCCCGCGCCTGCTTGACCACCAGCCCGGTGGGTTCGGAAGCGCCGCCGATGAACATCACGTCGGGCTTGGCTGCCAGTACGCGGCTCACGCCGCTGTAGAAGTCGGTCGCGCGGTTGTACGACATGGGGTTGTCCGCGACGACCTTGCCGCCGGCCGCTTCCCATGCCGGCTTGAACACCGCCGTCCAGGCCTTGGCGTAGTCGTGGTCGGCATTGGCGATGGCCAGGTTCTTGCCGTACTTGGCCATGGCGTGCTTCACGAAGGGCTGCACATACGAGGTGAATTCGGGCGGGATGCGGAAGGTGAGCTTGTTGCCGCGTGCCAGGACCTGCGGCACGCTGGTGTACGACAGCAGCAGGTACTTCTGCGCCTCGTTGTTGGTCTGCAGCGCCAGGCTGCCACCCGAATGGGGCACCAGGATGGCCGCCGTCTTGTACTCCTGCACCAGGCGTTGCGCATTGATGGCGGTTTCGCTGGGGTTGTATTTGTCGTCCAGCGAGACGATTTCCAGCTTGTACTTCTTGCCGGCGATTTCGAGGCCGGCGGCATTGATCTCATTGGCGGCCATCTGCATGCCGTCGAGCACGTTCTTGCCGTACAGGGCGGCGCCACCCGACAGCGGGCCCGAGTACCCGATGCGCACGACTTCCTGCGCCAGCGCAGCGCCAGTGAAGGCAAGGCCTGCTGCAAGTGCAACGGACAGGTGTTTCAGTTTCAGCTTCATGTTCATGGCTCGTCTCCTTTTAGGGGTGTCTTGCGGAAAAATCTTCAGGCGCCGATGTAGGCCTTGCGCACGGCCTCGTTGCCCAGGAGGCTGTCGCGGTCGCCTTCCATGACGATGTGGCCGCCTTCGATGACGTATGCCCGGTGGGCGATCTTCAGTGCGGCAAAGGCGTTCTGTTCGGCCAGCAGCACCGTGGTGCCAGCGCGGTTGATGCGGTGGATCACCTCGAACACCTGCTTGACGACCAGGGGCGCCAGGCCAAGCGAAGGCTCATCGAGCAGCAGGGCCTTGGGGCGGCCCATCATGGCGCGGCCTATGGCCACCATCTGCTGCTGCCCGCCACTGAGCGATCCCGCAGGCTGGTCCTTCTTCTCGGCCAGCATCGGGAACAGGCTGAAGACTTCTTCCAGGACCTTCAGGTTGCCCGGCTTGTCGCCGCGGTGCACATAGGCGCCCAGCATGAGGTTCTTCAGCACCGACATTTGCGGGAACAGCTTGCGGCCCTCGGGGCACTGCACGACGCCTTCCTGCACGATCTGCGAAGGCTTCATGCCCACCAGTTCGGTGTTGCGAAAGCGGATGCTGCCGCCGCCGGCTTTCTGCAGGCCGCTGGTGGTCAGGAAGATGCTGCTCTTGCCCGCGCCGTTAGCGCCCAGCAGCACGACCAGTTCACCTTCCTTCGCGTGCAGGTTGATGCCGTTGAGCGCGCGAAAGCTGCCGTAGCTCTGGGTGACGTTCTCAAGCGTCAGCATGTTCGCTCCCCAGGTAGGCGTCGATGACGGCAGGGTTGGCACGGATCTCCGCTGGTGTGCCCTCGGCAATCTTCTCGCCGTAGTTGAGCACCATGATCTTGTCGGCCAGGCTCATGATCATGTCCATCTTGTGTTCGATCAGGCAGACCGTCAGGCCGCTGGCAACCATCTTGCGGATCAGGTCGGCCAGGCCCACGGTCTCCTCCGGGTTCACGCCGCCGGCCGGTTCATCCAGCAGCACCAGGCTGGGATCGGTGGACAGGGCCAGCGCAAAGGCCACCCGCTTGCGTTCCTCCTGCGAGATATCGCCGGCCAGGCGATTGGCGATGTGTGAGCCCTACAAAATCGAGTGCGTCGCGTGCCTTGTCGCGGCACGTCTTTTCCTCGCGCTTCAAGCGCGGCGAATTCACCAGCACGTCCAGCAGGCCCGACTGCGTGCGCAGGCGGTGGCCGACGATGAGGTTGTCCAGCACGGTGGCCATGTCGAACAAAGCGGTGGTCTGGAAGGTGCGCGAGATGCCCAGCCGCGCGACCTGGTCGGCGCGCAGGTTGGTCACATCCATGCCCTTGAAGCTGATGCTGCCCGACGTAGGCCGGTGCACACCGCTGATCAGGTTGAAGAAGGTCGTCTTGCCTGCCCCGTTGGGGCCGATGATGGCGTTGATCTTGCCGCGCTCCACGGTCGTGGTGACGGCGTTCACGGCAGCCAGGCCGCCGAAGCGCTTGCAAAGGTTGTTGATCTCAAGCATGGCTGGCCTGTGCTTTCGCGCCCTTGCCGTCCGTCACGGCCGCCGCCTTCGCTGGCTGCGCGGCGCGGCGCAGGCGCCAGCCCATGTAGCTGCCGACGATGCCGTGCGGCACGAAGATGACCAGCAGCACCAGGATGGGTCCGAACACGATGAAGCGGTATTCCTGCAGGAACTGCAGATACTGTGTGAGCCAGGGCACGCTGAGCGAACCGAGTAGCGGGCCCAGCAAGGTGCCCAGGCCGCCGACCAGCATGTACATGGTCATGTCGAAGGTGTGTTCCACGCCGGCGATGCCCGGGCCGAGGAAGCGCACGAAGCCCGCGTAAAGGCCACCGGCCATGCCCGCGTAGAACACCGACAGCATGAACGCCAGCAGCTTGTTGCGCATCAGGTTGATGCCCAGCGACTCGGCCAGCTCGTCGCTGTTGCGGATGGCCATGAAGGTGCGGCCCAGCAGCGAGTTGACGATGCGGTGCATCACCCAAACGCCGATGACCAGGAAGAAGAACACCAGGTAGTACAGCGTGCGCGGCGACTCGAACACCAGCGGCCCGATGGGGGAGGGCGCCGGGATGCCGATAATGCCCACCGTGCCGTGCGTGAGGCTCTCCCACTTCTCGATCAGCAGGAACATGATGTAGCCCACGCACAGCGTGAAGATCGAAAAGTAGTGGCCCTTGAGCCTCAGCGAGACGACGCCGACGAAGAAGCCGAGCGCCGCAGCCGTCACCCCCGACAGCGCAAAGGCAATCCAGAACGGTACGTGGTGGTCGACGGTGAGGATGCCCACGGTGTAGGCGCCCACCGCCATGAAGCCGCTGTGCGCCAGGTTGAACTGGCCGGTGTAGCCGGTGATCAGGTTCAGGCCCACGGTGGCCAGCGCAAAGATGTAGGCGGTGGACATCACCGTCAGGTGGTAGTCGTTGCGCGCAATGAAGGGGAATGCCAGGCCCACCGCGAACAGCAGCGCCCAACCGGGTTTGCCAATGAGGAAGTTCATGGCTTCAGTTCGCTCCCTTGGTGAACAGGCCCTGTGGCCGGACGGAGAGGATGAACACCAGCAGGCCGAACGCGATGATGTCCTTGTAGTCGGTGGAGATGTAGAAAGCGCCGAAGCTTTCGGCGAAACCGATGATCAGCCCGCCGGCGATGGCACCGGGCACGCTGCCCATGCCGCCCAGGATGATGATGACGAAGGCCTTGGTGATCACCAGGTTGCCCATGGCCGGGTAGACGAGGTTGATCGGCGCGTACAGCGTGGCGGCCACTGCGGCCAGCACGCCCGAGATGGCGAAGGTCAGCATGGTCACGCGGTTGGCGTCGATGCCCACCAGCGAGGCGCCGTCGCGGTTCTGCGCCATTGCGATGATGGTTGAGCCCATCACGGTCTTCTTCAGGAACAGCTGCAAGGCCACCATCAGGCTGAAAGCACCGGCAATGATCAGCAGGCGCTGCACGGGCGCTGTCACGCCGCCCAGTTCGATGATGCCGTTGTAGGGCGTCTGCATGCGGTGGAAGTCCGCGCCCCAGATCGCCTGTGCACTTGCTTCAAGGAACAGCAGCACGCCGATGGCGGCGATCATGGGGTGCAGGCCAGAGGCATTGCGCAGCGGGTTGAACACCAGGCGCTCGGCCAGCGTGGCAATCACGGCGACGCACAGCGCCGAACCAAACATCGCGATCCAGTAGTTCAGGCCCCAGACCTTCATCAGATGGAAGGAGACAAAAGCCCCGGCCATGTAGAAGGCGCCATGCGCGAAATTGGGCACATGCAGGATGCCGTACACCAGTGTCAGGCCCAGCGCCACGAGGCTGTAGATGCCGCCTAGCGTCAGCCCGTTGAGGACTTGTTGAAGAAAGAGATCCATTGAGTTGCAGCAGCCCCTGGTTGGCGAACTCGCGGAATTTAGGGCGGGGCCAGGGGAGCGTCAACGCGAAACTGGACCGGTGTGCTGCATGGCGGAACTCTCGAGGGAAAACACCAGTGCGACTTTCCGCACTGCAGCGCGGTGTGCGACTCAGCCGATCGCGCGGCCGATTTCGGGCCAGCGGCGATGCAGCCACACCCAGGCCACCAGGCCGATGCACATCATCAGCAGCGATGTGAGCGCGAGGGCGCGCGTCGAATGCATTACCAGCGGTGCAATGACACCGGCCACCACGCCATTGGCGGTCGAGCCAATGACCGCTTGCAGGGACGAGGCCAAGCCCCGGCGTTCGGGATACAGGTCGAGCACGAGCAGAGTCACCACCGGGACCATCAAGGCCCATCCAAACGCAAAGACGGCGATGGGCAGAATCGCCCACGCCGCGTGCGGGACGAACATGAAGTTGGCGATGACGTTGGCAGCTGACACCAGCAGCATCACCACGAAGCCATGGCGTATCTGGGTCTTGGGTGCTATCCGGCCCGCCAGCCGGCCACTGGTCCATGAGCCGGCCATGATGCCGGCGATGGTGAGCACAAAGAACCAGAAGAACTGCGTGGGCGCCAGGGCCAGGTGCGTTCCAAGGAACTCGGGCGCGGCCAGCACGTACAGGAACATGCCGTTGAACGGAATGCCGCTGGCCAGCGCCAGCAGGAAGAAGCGCGGGCTCGACCCCAGTTGCCAGTAGCCCTGCATGAGGTTGCGCGTATTGAACGGCTGCCGCTGGGTGACGTGCAGGGTCTCGGGCAGCAGCTTTGCATTGGCAACCCAGAGCACGACGCCCACGCCGGTGAGGAACCAGAAAATCGCATGCCAGTCCAGGTGCACGAACAGCCAGCCGCCGATGATGGGGGCGAGCGCCGGCGCCACGCCGAAGTAGATCGTCACCTGGCTCATCACCTTCTGCGCCTGGGCGGGCGGGAACATGTCGCGGATGACGGCTCGCGAGACCACGATGCCGGCGCCGGTGGACAACCCCTGCAGCGCGCGGAAGAACACCAGTTGCCCGATGCTCTGCGACAGCGCGCAGCCGGCCGACGCCAGCGTGAAGACCGCGATGCCCCATAGCACCACGGGCCGGCGCCCGAAGCTGTCAGCCAGCGCGCCATGGAACAGGTTCATGAAGGCAAAGCCGAACAGGTAGGCTGACAGCGTCTGTTGCATCTCGACCGGCGTGGCGCCGAGCGCCTTCGCAATGCCCGAGAAGGCGGGGATATAGGTGTCGATGGAAAACGGGCCCAGCATGCCCAGAAGTGCCAGCAGGACGGCCAGCGCCCAGCGCGGGGCACGCCAGAGTTTGTCGGCGTCCGGGTTCACTTGAATTGCGGCTCCATGGTTTCGACCGTATGCTGGAAATCCCGTCCATTTGACCATTGATCAGGATCGTCATGCGAGAGTCCAAGCCGAGTCCCCAGAGCCTTGCCGCGCGGCTGATGCAGCCCGGCCTCGTCGTGGCGCCGGGGGTGTTCGACATGGTGTCGCTGCGGCTGGCCGACAGCTTCGGCTTCGACGCCCTGTACATGACGGGCTACGGCACGGTGGCGTCGCACATGGGCCTGCCTGATGCGGGGCTGGCAACCTACAGCGACATGGTCGGCCGCGTCACCGCGATGGCCGGCATGGCGCGCACGCCGCTGATTGCCGATGCCGATACCGGCTACGGCGGCCTGCTGAACATGCGCCACACGGTGCGCGGCTATGAGGCGGCGGGCGCGTCGGCCATCCAGCTGGAGGACCAGGAGTTTCCCAAGAAGTGCGGCCATACGCCGGGCCGCCGCGTGATCGCCATGGAAGACATGGTGCGCAAGATCCGTGTTGCGGTGGAGGCGCGCCACTCGCCGGACTTCCTCATCATCGCCCGCACCGATGCGCGCACATCGCTGGGCCTGGACGAAGCACTGCGGCGGGCCGAAGCCTACGCGAAGGCAGGAGCCGACATCCTGTTCGTGGAGTCGCCGGAATCCGAAGAGGAGATGCGCCGCATCGGCAGCAGCTTCGATGTGCCGCTGGTGGCCAACATGGTCGAGCGCGGCCGCACGCCGGTACTCGCGCGCGGCGAGCTGGAGGCGCTGGGCTACAGGATCGCGATCTTCCCGGTGACCGCACTGCTCGCGGCGGTGCAATCGATGGCAGCTGTGTACCAGGGCTTCAAGGAAACGGGTTCATCGGCGGGTACGAAGGTGCCGCTGTACGACTTCGGTGAGCTGACCAAACTGATGGGTTTCGAGGATGTGTGGGATTTCGAGAAACGCCACGCCGAAACAAGGTAGTTCCAACAACAAGGAGACAAGGCAGATGAAGAAGCGATCCGTACTTTCGATGGCGTGGGGCGCATCAGCCGCCATGCTGCTGGCAATGGCAGCGCCGGCAACGGTGCATGCCCAGGCCTATCCGAGCAAGCCGATCCGCCTGATCGTGCCGTTCACGCCGGGCGGCGTTACCGACACCAGCGGCAGGCTGGTCGCCGAGCAGCTGTCGCGGCGGCTGGGCCAGCAGGTCATCGTCGACAACAAGCCCGGCGCCTCGGGCAACATTGGCACACAGATGGTTGCGGCGGCAGAACCTGACGGGTACACGCTGGTGCTGGCCTTTGACGGCACCATGGTCATCAACCCCCATGTCTTCGAAAAGACGCCGTTCAACACGCTGCGCGACTTCGCGCCCGTCGGCAAGATTGGTGACGCCGTGCTCATCCTGGTGTCGAATCCGGCTTTTCCGGCCAAGACGGCGAAGGAGGTGATCGCGCTGTCAAAGACACAGGCCGGAGGCCTCTCGTATGGCACTTCGGGGACGGGCGGCACGCCCCACATCGGCGGCGAACTGCTCAAGCAGCGTACGGGCGCCAACCTCGTTCACGTGCCCTACAAGGGGGGCGGCCAGGCAATGACCGATGTGCTGGGCGGCAACATCCCGCTGGTGTACACGGCGATTGCGGGTGCGATCCAGCACGTGAAGTCGGGCAAGCTGCATGCGGTGGCGGTGTCCAGCGCACAGCGTGCCAGCTCGCTCCCCGACGTGCCCACCTTTCTTGAAGGCGGCGTTGACCTGGAGATCAGTTCGTGGGTCGGCGTCCTGGCGCCGGCGAAGACGCCCAAGCCCATCCTGGACAAGCTCAATGCGGAGCTCAACGCAGTGCTTTCCGACCCTGCGGTGCGTGAGCGCCTGGACGCTCTGGGCATCGCGGCGACACCGGGAACAGCGGACAAGTTCGGCGACGAAATGAAGCGCGACCTGGCACGCTATGGCGTCGTGGTCAAGGCCGCGGGCATCAAGGCGGAATAGGACGGGGCAAAGAAAAACGCCCGGCGTGTGCCGGGCGTTTCTTAAAGTGGTGGGTCCTGAGTGACTCGAACACTCGACCTACGGATTAAGAGTCCGCTGCTCTACCAACTGAGCTAAGAACCCACTTTAAAACCTGTGCTGTGGTGGAGAGGAGGAGGATCGAACTCCCGACCTTCGCATTGCGAACGCGACGCTCTCCCAGCTGAGCTACCCCCCCACAACAGCGGCTATTCTAGCCAATCTGCGAAGGTGCCGGGGCAGGGCCATATTATGCCTCAAGTTGAGCCGTTTTTCGCGCCCGCGCATCTTGTCATTGCATCCCGTTGCGGCTGGCGAGTTCAACGAACAGTCCCGCATGGTCCAGGTCCGTCAGGCCATGCTCCACGCCGTCGGCGTAGAGCTTCTCAAACAGTTGGGTCACCGGCGCCTCGAAACCGATTTCGCTGGCCGTGGCCATCGCGTTGCGCAGGTCCTTCAATTGCACCGACATGCGCGCACGCGGCGCGAAGTCGCGGTCGACCATGCGCTGTCCGTGTACCTGCAGGATGCGGCTGTCCGCGAAGCCGCCGGTAATGGCATCCTTGACCTTGCCCATGTCGGCGCCGCCTTTCTCGCACAGAAGCAGTGCCTCGGCCACGGCGCCTATGGTGATGCCCACGATCATCTGGTTGGCCAGCTTGGTGAGCTGGCCTGTGCCATGCGGGCCGACGTGAGTCGCGCGGCCGAACACCGCGAACACCGGCTGTGCGCGCTCGAAGTCGGCGCCCTTGCCGCCCGCCATGATGACCAGCGTGCCCGACTCGGCGCCGCCGGTGCCGCCCGAAACCGGCGCATCCAGGTGGGCGATGCCAAGTTCACCCAGGCGCGCCGCGTGGTCACGTGCTTCACGGGGCTTGATGGATGCCATGTCGATGACCAGCGCGCCAGGCTTCATGGCTTTGGCCGTGCCCAGGTTGAACAGCACCTCTTCGACGATGGCGCCGTTCTCCAGCATGCTCACAACGATGTCAGCATTCTTCACGGCGGAAGCGGGCGTGTCATGAACGGTGGCGCCGAAGGCTGCCAGGCGTTGTGCCTTCTCGCGCGAGCGGTTCCACGCGTGCACGGTGTGGCCCGCTTCGCACAACCGCCGCGCCATGGGAAAGCCCATGAAGCCTATGCCCAGGACTGCGATGTTCATGGCTGCCTCCTTGAT
>CALRME020000005.1:0-18392 GCA_943369045.1 Sphingobacterium thalpophilum | reverse complement strand
CTGACAGGTCGGGCGTGTAGACCACGCCGTTCTTGATCACGAAGATGTTCTCGCCCGCGCCTTCGCTGACGAAGCCCGAGGCATCGAGCAGCAGGGCCTCGTCGTAGCCGTCGTCCAGCGCTTCCATGTTCGCGAGGATCGAGTTGGTGTAGTTGCTCACGGCCTTGGCCTGCGTCATGGTGATGTTGACGTGGTGGCGGGTGTAGCTCGAAGTCTTGACGCGGATGCCGCGCTTCATGCCCTCTTCGCCCAGGTAAGCGCCCCAGGGCCAGGCCGCGACCATCAGGTGGATGGTGTTGCCCCTGGGGCTGACGCCCAGCTTCTGCGAGCCGATCCAGGTCAGGGGGCGCAAGTAGCACGATTCGAGCTTGTTTTCGCGCACCACGGTCTTTTGCGCCTCGTTGACTTCTTCCTTCGTGAACGGGATCTTCATGCGCAGGATCTTGGCGCTGTTGAACAGGCGTTCGGTGTGCTCTTCCAGCCGGAAGATCGCCGTGCCGTTGACGGTGTTGTAGGCACGAACGCCTTCGAACGCGCCGCAGCCGTAGTGCAGGGTGTGGGTCAGCACGTGGATCTTGGCGTCGCGCCAGTCCACCAGCTGGCCGTCCATCCAGATCTTGCCGTCGCGGTCGGCCATGGAGGGTACAACGCTCATGTTTTGTCCTTTTGGGTCGGGGAAAGCAGAACCTCTGATTTTAGGAGCTATGCGGCAGGGGCAGCGTCGGCGGGCTGCGCAGGCCGCTCCAGCTTCCACCTCACCAGCCGGCCGCCGGCAAATTCACAGGTGACGTGCGATTCGGTGCTGTCGGTCCAGCGGAAGACCTCGGGCTGCTCGTCCTTGGGAGAGCGAAGCTCGCCCAGGGCGCGTGTCATGGCCAGCACGTGCATCAGGTTGACGCCCGGCCGCAGCTTGGCATTGAGCATCACCGCGCTGTCGCAGTAGCCGATCGGCCGGTTCGCCGCGCGCCGCAACACCTGCATCATCCGGGTGAAGTGCAGCAGCACCCACATGACCATCGCCCCCGCCACAACGGCAACGCCGCCCCAGCCGTACATCGTGAAAGCCAGGGCTACCGCCGCCACACCCACCACGGGCACGAGAATTTTTTGCCAGTTCATCCCGCAATTGTCGCCTGCCCGGCGACCGGTCACGGCGCGGGGTTGCGCCAGACCAGGAAGGGGTTCAATGGCGTCCCGCGCCACCACTGGCGCTGCGGGCCAAGCCGGAAGATGGCGAAATGCAGGTGGGGGGCTCCGCCCGACGCGTTGCCGGTGTTGCCCACATACCCGATCACCTCGCCCTTGCGCACGGTCATGCCTTCAAGCAGCCCGGGCGCGTAGCGGTCCAGGTGGGCGTAGTAGTAGGCAAAGTCGCCGGCCGGGTCGAACTGGTAGACCGTGATGCCGCCGGGCTTGCTCAGGAACAGTTTCACGATGCGCCCATCCTCCGCCGCCAGCACCGGCGTGCCCTGCGGCGCCATGATGTCCAAAGCTTCGTGCGTCCCGGCAGCGCGTCCCTGAAGGTAGTTGTCCGAGAGCTGGGCGGCTTCGACGCCCTGGACGGGAATTGCGAGTCCACGGGCCCGCAGGCGCGCCACATCCACAACGTCTTCTGGCATTGCGGCCATCGCTCCCGCGGCGAAGACCGCAAGTCCCGCACACAGGAGCCGCCGGCGCGCTGTCACGGCCGCACTTCGACCTTGAAGCCGGCCTTGGCCAGCAACGAGAGCCGCTCGGCGTCCCAATTGGTCATGTGGATGCAGCCGTTGGTCTCGGAATGGCCCACGTTGGACGGGTTCGGTGTGCCATGGATGCCCCAGTGTGGTTTGGACAAGCCCAGCCAGATGCTGCCGACCGGGTTGTTTGGGCCTGGCGCAATGTCGACTTTTTGCGCGTCCTTCGGTGCGTTCTTCAGCAGCACCGGGTTGTAGGTGAAGCTGGGATTTTTCACCTCGCTCTTGATGGACATGGTTCCAACGGGCAGCGGGTCGTTTTTCTCGTTGCCAATGCTGATCGGGAAGCCGGCGACCGGGTTCTTCTGCGCATCGAGCACATAGAGTACGCGTTCAGACTTGTCGATCTGGATGGACGCCGCCCTGGCCGGCGGCTTGCCATCACCGACGCCCGGCAGGATGAGTTCGGCGCCGGCTTCGATCTTGCGGCCCGCGTTGAGCTCTTTCAGGTAGGCGATGCTGGTATGGGCTCGCTCGGCCAGGGCCTCTTCCAGTGACTCATAGGGCAACGCCTTCATCTTCCCGCGCTCGGCCATGTCGGCCGGCGTCTTCTCGAATGGTCCGGCGGCGTCCTTGTCGGTCACGGTGTAGCGCACCAGCAGCGGCGCGGCGTCATCCCCGCGCAGGACTTGCCAGGTTTCCTGGGTCAGCGTGCCCGTGGGCTGCAGGTTGTGGGCGACCTGGTAGGCCTTGACCATGCGCTGCATGTTGGCGGCAAAGCGGCCGTCGATCTCGCCGCAGGAGTACCAGGCGCGGTCCAGCAGGATCTGGGCTCGCGCGACGGCCGGGCCGCGGCTGCCGCTCTTGAGCAGCGGCGTGTCGGTAGCGCTGTTGAAGGTATCGATGTCCGCCGCCTTGCCAGCGGCCTTGGGGGCGGGTTTGGCGAAGAGGACCGGAGCGGCGGAAGCAAGTGCGGATCCCAGCAGCCAGGCGCAGACGGGCCGGCGGGAAAGTAAGGGTGACGTGGCCATGGGCGTGCTTCCTGAAGTTAGCCCAGTGTGGCGGTCGCGCGGCGCGCCGGTTGTAGGAAGCAGCCGCCAGGTGCGGTCAGCCGCTCATCCGAGCGAGCGCACCACTTCCATGGCTTCCTCTATGCGGTCCACCGCATGGATGGTCAGCCCCTCGATGTCGCGGGCGCCCTTCTTGGGCGCGTTCGCGCGCGGCACCACGGCGATCGAGAAGCCGAGCTTGGCCGCTTCACGCAAACGCTCCTGCCCGCGCGGCGCGGGCCGAACCTCGCCGGCCAGCCCGACCTCGCCGAATGCGATGAAGCCCTTGGGCAACGCTTTGCCGCGCAGCGACGAGGTGATTGCCAGCATCACGGCCAGGTCGGCCGCGGGCTCGCTGATGCGCACGCCGCCAACCGCATTGACGAATACGTCCTGGTCCATGCAGGCCACGCCTGCATGGCGATGCAACACGGCCAGGAGCATGGCCAGCCGGTCGCGGTCCAACCCCACGGACAGCCGCCGCGGGCTGGGGCCGCCGGTGTCGACCAGCGCCTGGATTTCCACCAGCATGGGGCGGGTGCCTTCCAGCGTCACCAGTACGCAGCTTCCGGGCACCGGCTCGGCGTGCTGACTGAGAAAGATGGCGCTGGGGTTAGCCACGCCCTTCAAACCCTTTTCGGTCATCGCGAAAACGCCGATTTCATTGACCGCGCCGAACCGGTTCTTGATGGCGCGAACCAGCCTGAAGCTCGAATGCGTGTCGCCCTCAAAGTAAAGCACCGTGTCCACCATGTGCTCCAGCACGCGCGGACCGGCCAGTGCGCCTTCCTTGGTCACGTGGCCTACCAGCACGATGCAGGTGCCCGACGACTTGGCTGCGCGCGTGAGGTGTGCCGCGCATTCACGCACCTGGGCCACCGATCCCGGCGCTGAGGTGAGCTGGTCCGAATACACGGTCTGGATGGAGTCGATCACAGCGACCGCAGGTTTGGTCGCCGCCAGCGTGGCCAGCATTTTTTCCAGCTGGATCTCGGCCAGCACGCTGACCTGCGAATTGTCCAGCCCCAGCCGGCGCGAGCGCAGCGCCACCTGGGCCCCCGATTCCTCGCCGGTTACGTACAGCGTGGGCACGCCCGCGCGCTGGAGGCCATCCAGGGCCTGCAGCAGCAGCGTTGATTTGCCGATGCCAGGGTCGCCACCAATGAGCACCACACCGCCTTCGACGATGCCACCGCCCAGCACTCGGTCGAGTTCGCCGATGCCCGTCGGCGTCCTGTCCACCTCGTTGGCCTCGATGTCGGCCAGCACCGCCACTGCTGAGGTCTTGGCCAGAGAGGCGAAGCGGTTGCGCGCTGGCACGGCACTTTCGGCCACGGTTTCGATCAGCGTGTTCCAGGCCTCGCAATGCGGGCACTTGCCCAGCCATCGCGGGCTGCTGCCGCCGCATTCGGTGCAGGTGAAAGTGGTTTTTTCCTTGGCCATTGCGCCGAGTTTAGGCCCCGCCGGGGGCGAACACGCGCAGTCGGTGGCCGTCGGGGTCCTGCGCTACGAAGGTGTAGCCAAAGTCCATGCGCGTCGGAGCCTGCAGGATGGGCAGGTGCCGGGCAGACCAGGTCGCGTGCGTGGCGTCCACGTCGGCGTCGCTCTTGACGGCAATGGCGAGCTCACTGCCCCCGGCGCCGCAGGTGGCGGCCGGCTCAACCGTGTGGCGCGACCAGAGGCCCAGCATGACACCCGACTCCAGCGCAAACAGGGCGAACGTGGGTGAAGCCTCCACCGCTTCGCGGCCCAGCAGGTCGGCATAGAAAGCGGCGCTGTCCTGCGGCTTGTCGACATAGAGGATGAAGAAATTTGGGTGTTGCATGTTCTGCTCCGTTGAGGGGTTTGGTCTTGGTCCAGGCCGCGTCCTGCGGTCCGGTGAAGCCAATCCTAGGAGTCATGCTGCCAATTTCCGGCAGTATCAAATCACGGGCGCGGCAATGCCTTCGATCTGCCGCCATGCCTTGAGCAAGGCCTGGCGGCGCTTGGGATAGCGCGCCTTCAGCACCTCCAGGGCAGCGATGCGGTCGGTCCGGAAGTGCCGGAATTCCTGCCTTTGCTCGCACCACGCCACCACCACACGCACCTGGTCGAAAAAGCCCAGGGCGAAGGGCCATATCACCCGCGCGGTCGCGCGGCCCCTGGCGTCGCGGTAGTCGATGCGCAGCTTGCTTTCCTCGCGGATGGCGGTACGGACGCGCGCGAGTTCCCTGTCGCCGGCGGAGGCTGGTGTGGCGGGGCCCACCAGCAGAGCCGAACTGTCGAGCTCATGGCGCATGTCTGGCGGCAGCACGGCGGCGATCTTGGCAACCGCGTTGCGGGCCGCCTCGGCCAGCCGCGAGTCGGTGCGGTCAGCCACCCAGCGCGACCCCAACACCAGCGCTTCGATCTCCTCCGCGGAAAACATCAGTGGCGGCAGCATGAAGCCTGGCCGCAGCACATAGCCCACGCCGGGCTCGCCGTCGATGCTCGCACCCTGCGCCTGCAAGGACGCGATGTCGCGGTACATGGTGCGGATGCTCACGCCCATCTCGCCTGCCAGCACGGCGCCGCTGACCGGCACGCGGTAGCGGCGCATCACCTGCATCAGCTGCAGCAAGCGTTCAGCGCGGGACATCGCCCTCCTTCGATCAACGGGGCTTACATACTGCCATGAGTTGGCAGCAGGGCGGCAAAGCGACTGCGAGGCCTCAGCACAAACCCTGATCGGCGGCTTCCCGTGTTGAAAACCGCACTGCAATCATTTAATATATTAAATAAATCAGCCATGGCAACGCCCTTCGTCCACCGCAACCTGCCGCGCCTGCTGCTCCAGGCGCGTGAATCCGTCATGGCCCACACGCGGCCCAGCCTGCGCGAGCACGGGCTCTCCGACCAGCAGTGGCGGGTCCTGCGGGTACTCGGCGAGCACGGCACCGTCGAGACCGGGCGTGTTGCGCGCGAGGCCTACATCCTGGGGCCCAGCCTCACCGGCGTCCTGTCACGCATGGAACGCGATGGCCTGATCCGCCGGGAACGCGACCCGGCCGACCAGCGCCGCACCGTGGTCGAGGCCACGGCCAAGGGGCTCAAGCTGGTGGAAAAACTCTCTCGCGCCATCGAGGCGCACTACGAGTGGATGGAAACATCCCTGGGCAAGCAGAAGCTGGCGCAGCTTTACGGCTTGCTCGACGAAGTCATCGAACTGGAACAACCATGAGCTTTCTTTCCATGGGCACCGTCTACGGGACCCTGCTCAACTTCAAGGACGAAGTCGAAGCGATGTCCCCGCAGATGAACGAGGCGCCCTACAAGGCCCCGCCGAAAGCGCCCGTTCTCTATGTGAAGCCCGCCAACACATGGAGCGCGGAAGGCGCGGACATTCCCGTTCCGGCCCGCGTGCCCCAGGTCGAGGTCGGCGCCACCATCGCCATGGTGATGAAAGCGCCGGGCGAAGTGGCCGGCTACGTGCTCATGAACGACCTGTCGATTCCGCATGCCAGCTTCTTCCGGCCGCCGGTGAAATTCAAATGCCTGGACGGCTTCCTGGGTGTGGGCGCGCAGTTGCTGCCTGCGGCCCAGGAGGTTGACCCCACCCATTTCAAGCTGGAAGTGCGCATCAACGGCGAGCTCCGGCAGTCCGTGGACTTCTCCAGGCTCGTGCGCAGCGCGCCGCAGCTGCTGGAAGACGTCAGTGACTTCATGACGCTGGAAGGCGGCGACGTGCTGATGCTGGGCTGCGATGCCGGCAGGCCCCTGGCGGTGGTGGGTGACGTCATCCAAATCAGCGCGCCCGGCCTGGGCTCGCTGACCAACACACTGGTCGCGGAGGCCGCATGAAAGTCGCACGTGTCATTCACGACGGCGTGACCCAGAGCGCCGCGGAGCGCAACGGCCAGCTGCTGCTGGGCAACGGGCAGCTGGTGGCATTCGATGCCGTCACCTGGCTTCCGCCAGTCAATCCTTCGCCGCAGCCGCGAACCATTCTTGCGCTGGGCCTGAACTACGCCGACCACGCCAAAGAGCTGGCCTTCAAGGCGCCGGAGGAACCCCTGGTCTTCATCAAGGGCCAGAGCGCACTGAACGGCCACCGGCAATTCACGAAGCGGCCCGAAGGCGTGCAGTTCATGCACTACGAGTGCGAGCTGACCATCATCATCGGCAAGACGGCGAAGAACGTGAAGCGCGACGACGCCTACGACTTCATCGGCGGCTACACGGTGGCCAATGACTACGCCATCCGCGACTACCTGGAAAACTGGTACCGCCCCAACCTGAAAGTGAAGAACCGCGAAGGCGCCACGCCGTTGGGCCCCTGGTACGTGGACGCGGCCGACGTGCCCAACCCCATGGCACTCGCATTGCAGACCACGGTCAACGGCAAGGTCACGCAGTCAGGGAACACGAAGGACATGATCTTTGACGTGCCCTTCCTCATCGAGTACTTCTCCAGCTTCATGACGCTCAGGGACGGCGACCTGATCCTCACCGGTACGCCGGACGGAGTGGTGGACTGTCAGCCCGGGGACGTCATCGTCACGGAAATCGAGGGCATAGGCGCCCTCACAAACACCATCAGTTAGCACAGCAGACATGCAGATCAATCACCTCATCAACGGCAAATCCGTCGCCGGCCGCGACTACTTCGAGACCGTCAACCCCGCGACGCAGGAGACGCTGGCTGAAGTGGCCTCCGGCGGCGAAGCGGAAGTCAATGCCGCCGTTGCCGCCGCCAAGGAAGCCTTCCCGAAATGGGCCGGCATGGCCGCGCCGGCGCGCGCAAAGATCGTGCGCAAGCTGGGCGACCTGATCGCCGCCCATGTGCCGGAGATCGCGCTGACCGAGACCAACGACTGCGGGCAAGTGATCGCCCAGACCGGCAAGCAGCTGATCCCGCGCGCGGCCGACAACTTCTACTACTTCGCCGAGATGTGCACCCGCGTCGACGGCCACACCTATCCGACCGAGACGCACCTGAACTACACGCTGTTCCACCCCGTGGGCGTCTGCGCCCTCATCTCCCCGTGGAACGTGCCCTTCATGACCGCCACCTGGAAGGTCGCGCCCTGCCTGGCTTTCGGCAACACGGCGGTGCTCAAGATGAGCGAGCTGTCACCGATGACCGCCGCGCGGCTGGGCGAGCTGGCCCTGGAAGCGGGCATCCCGCCCGGCGTCCTCAACCTGGTGCACGGCTATGGCAAGGAAGCGGGCGAGCCGCTGATCAAGCACCCGGACGTACGCGCCATCTCGTTCACCGGCTCCACCGCCACCGGCAACCGCATCGTGCAGCAGGCCGGACTGAAGAAGTTCAGCATGGAGCTGGGCGGCAAGAGCCCCTTCGTGATCTTCGAGGACGCGAACCTCGAACGGGCGCTGGACGCCGCCGTGTTCATGATCTTCTCCAACAACGGCGAGCGCTGCACGGCGGGTAGCCGCATCCTGGTGCAGCAATCGATCTACGCCGACTTCGCCGCGAAGTTCGCCGAGCGTGCGAAGCGCATCACGGTGGGCGACCCGCTGGACGAAAAAGCCATCGTCGGCCCCATGATTTCGCAGGCTCACCTGACCAAGGTGCGCAGCTACATCGAGCTCGGGCCGAAGGAGGGCGCTACGCTTTTGTGCGGCGGCCTCGACGCGCCGCAGTTGCCTGACCGGGTGAAGAAGGGCAACTACGTGCTGCCCACCGTCTTCGCCGACGTGGACAACCGCATGAAGATCGCGCAGGACGAGATCTTCGGCCCCGTGGCCTGCCTGATCCCGTTCACGGACGAGGCCGATGCGATTGCCAAGGCCAATGACATCCAGTACGGCCTGTCCAGCTACGTCTGGACCGAGAACATCGGCAAGGCCCACCGCGTGGCCGCTGCGGTGGAAGCCGGCATGTGCTTCGTCAACAGCCAGAACGTTCGCGACCTGCGCCAGCCCTTCGGCGGCACCAAGGCCTCGGGCACGGGGCGTGAGGGCGGCACCTGGAGCTACGAGGTGTTCTGCGAGCCAAAGAACGTCGCAGTATCGATGGGCTCGCACCACATTCCGCATTGGGGTGTG
Source organism: Sphingobacterium thalpophilum (assembly GCA_943369045.1). Lineage (GTDB taxonomy): Bacteria > Pseudomonadota > Gammaproteobacteria > Burkholderiales > Burkholderiaceae_C > Ramlibacter. Next base: position 9,643 of record CALRME020000005.1, on the reverse strand, counting down.
GCATGAAGCGCCGCACCCTGCTGCAGGCCATCGGCGCATCGGCCGTCGCCGCGCCATACCTGGCGCAGGCGCAGGGTTTCCCGGCCCGCGCCGTCAGGATCGTCGTGCCCTTCCCGCCCGGAGGCACCACCGATTTTGTGGCCCGGCTGGTGGGCATCGAGCTGGCCAAACTGCTGGCCCAGCCTGTCGTCGTGGAGAACAAGCCGGGCGCCGGCACGGTGATCGGCGTGGACGCGGTGGCCAAGGCCGCAGCCGATGGCTACACACTGGCCTGCGTGGCCAACAGCTTCACCGCCAACCAGACGCTTGTGAAAAGCCTGCCTTACGACACGCTCAAGGACCTGCGGCCGGTGGCCCTGATGGGCATGTCCGAGCACGTGCTGGCAACCCACCCGGCCAGCGGCATCAAGAATGTCGCCGACCTGCGCGTCGTGGCAAAGGCGAAGCCGGGCACGCTCAGCTTCGCGTCCTTCGGCAACGGCACCTCGGCGCACCTCTCCGGTGAAATGCTCAAGGCGCAGATGGGGGTGGACATGGTTCATGTGCCGTACAAGGGCCAGGGCCCGGCGCTCACGGACCTGCTGGGCGGCCAGGTGACGATGATGTTCGGCAACTGGCCGGAGTTCCGCAGCCATGTCGAGAGCGGCAAGCTGGTGGCCATCGGCATGGCGACAGCGAAGCGGTCGGTTTACGCACCCACCATCGCCACGCTGGCCGAACAGGGCGTGGCAATCGAATCGAATTCATGGAACGGCCTGCTGGCGCCCGCAGCCACGCCCGAGGCCGTGGTGCGCCGCATCAACGCCGACGTGAACCGCGCGCTCGCCATGCCTTCGGTGACGGAGGCCTTCAGCAAGGGAGGCATCGCCTCGCTTTCCGCAACGCCCGAGCAGTTCGCCGCCTTCATCCAGAGCGAGACGGCCAAGTACGCGCAGGTGATCCGCCGCGCCAACATCACGCTGGAATGACGGAGCAGCCATGAGTCTCTACGCCACGCAGAAATTCCTCTACAACCTGAACCGGGATACCGAGGTGCAGCGGCGTTACCGCGAGGATCGCGATGCGCTGCTGGCCGGATACGACCTCGACGACGAGGAGCGCTCGGCCATCGCGGAGGGCGACATCGGAAAGCTCTATGTGCTGGGCTGCAACGGCCAGCTGTTGATGCACTTCGCGCCGCTGCTGGGCGTGGCCTGGGCCGACTACCTGCAGGCCATGCGGGACGGCGTTACGAAATACGGTCCGGTGCGTGCGGGCATCTACGCGATGACGACGCGCACCGACGAGAAAGTCGCAGGAGTCTAGAGATGAGTCTGGTTTTCGCAGGCATCTGCAGCCACGCGCCCGGCATCACCGGCCGCGCCCACCTGGCCGACCCGGCGGTCAAGGACGCTTTCCATGCCGAGTTCCGCAGAATGGGCGAAGCGCTGGAGGCCACCAAGCCCGATGCCGTCATCGTGGTGGCGGCCGAGCACTTCGCCAACTTCTTCATGAACAACATGCCGGCCTACGCCATCGGCATGGCCGACCAGTACGAAGGCCCGATCGAGGACCCCGCGTGGCTGGGCATCGCGAAGACGAAAGTCCCCGGCAACGCGGAACTGTCGCAGCGCATCATCCGCAGCGTGATGCAGGACGTGGACGTGGCCTATGCCGAGGAATGGAAGTTCGACCACGGCATCATGGTGCCGCTGAACTTCCTCACCCCCAGGTACGACAAGGCCATCATTCCCGTGAACATCAACTGCCAGGGCCCGCCGCTCACACCGCTCAAGCGCACCTGGGCTTTCGGCGAGGCCCTGCGCCGGGCCTGCGACAGCGTGCCCGAGCGCATTGCGCTGGTGGGCACTGGCGGCATCTCGCACTGGCCTGCCACGCCCGATTCGGGCAAGGTGAACGAGGCCTGGGACCGCGAGTTCCTGGTCCGCTGGAGCCGCAACGACAAGGATGCCCTGCTGTCGTACACGGACGCTGACACCTACCGCGATGCGGGCCAGGGCGGCTTCGAAATCCGCAACTTCATCGCCGTGGCCGCGGCCGCCCGGGGCAAGGGCACCGTCACCCATTTCAAGCCGATTCCCATCTTCGCGGTCAGCTGCACCACAGCCACCATGACCATCGCCTGAAGGAAAAGCAGATGCCGCACGTCGTCGTCCAGTACACCGCCAACCTCGAAACGCAGGTTGACATGCCCACGCTATGCCGGGAGATCGCGCAGACGCTGATCGCCATGAAAGCCGAGGACGGCAGCCAGCTCTTTCCGACCGGCGGAACCCGTGTCCTGGCCTACCCGACGCTGCACTACGCCGTGGCCGACGGCAAGGATGACTACGGCTTTTGCTACATCAATGTGCGCATCGCCACCGGGCGAAGCGAGGCGAAGAAGGCGGCGGCGGGCGATGCGCTGCTTGAACGTGTGCAGGCGCATTTCGCGTCGGCCTTCGAGAAGAGCCACGTGGGCGTGACCATCCAGATCGACGAGAGCCCCGGCCAGGTCTACGACGCCAAGCACAGCAACCTGCACCCCCTTTTCAAGAAATAAGCCCATGTTTTCCCAGGACCTGATTGATCAACTCGCCGCCGAACTGCACCAGAGCGAAAAGACGCGTGTGCAGGTCGAGCATTTCTCGCGCCGATTCCCCGGCATGACCGTGGCCGACGGCTACGCGGTCTCGCGCGCCTGGGTGAAGATGAAGATCGCCGAAGGCCGCCTTGCCCGTGGCCACAAGATCGGCCTGACCTCGCGTGCCATGCAGCAGTCCAGCCAGATCGACGAGCCCGACTACGGCACGCTGCTGGACGACATGTTTTTTGAACCGGGCGACATCCCGTCGTCGCGCTTCATCGCGCCACGTGTGGAGGTGGAGCTGGCCTTTGTGCTCAAGAAGAAACTGGAAGGCGGAAAGATCACTGTCGACGATGTGCTCGATGCCACCGAATACGTGCAGCCCGCCATCGAGATCATTGACGCCCGCATCGAGCAGTTCGACCGCAACACCAAGCTCATGCGCAAGGTCCAGGACACCATCAGCGACAACGCGGCGAATGCCGGCATCGTGATGGGCGGGCGCAAGGTGGCGCCGCGTGACGTGGACATGCCCTGGGTCGGCGCCATCCTGCGCCAGAACGGCGTGGTGGAGGAGACGGGCCTGGCGGCGGGCGTGCAAGGCCACCCGGCCGTCGGCGTGGCATGGCTGGCCATGAAGCTCGCGCCCTGGGGCGAATGCCTGGAGGCCGGCGAGGTCGTGCTGGCAGGCTCCTTCACGCGCCCCGTGCTTGCCAAAAAGGGCGACTTGTTCGACGCCGACTATGGTCCACTGGGCCGCTTTGAATTCCGCTTTTCCTGAAAGTCCGACATGCAAACACCCGTCAATCCCTTCAAGAAGGCCCTGGCCGAAAAGCGCGCGCAGATTGGCCTGTGGGTCGGCCTGGCCGACCACTACACCACGGAGATCTGCGCCGGCGCGGGCTTCGACTGGCTGCTGCTGGACGGCGAGCATTCGCCCAACGACCTGCGCACCCTGCTGCAACAGGCGCAGGTGGTGGCCGCCTACCCGGCCACGCATGCCATCGCGCGCGTGCCCATGGGGCACGGCAATGTGGGCGAGATGCTGCTCAAGCAGTATCTCGACCTGGGCATACAGACACTGCTGGTGCCCATGGTCGATACGGCCAGCCAGGCGCGCGACATCGTGCGCGGCATGCGCTACCCGCCCGACGGCAACCGCGGCATGGGCGGTGCACGCGCCTCGCGCTGGGGCCGCCACCCCAACTATGCGAAAGAGGCGAACGATCAGGTTTGCCTGCTCGTGCAGATCGAGTCGAAGGAAGCGCTGGACAACATCGAGGCGATTGCCATGGTCGAAGGTGTGCACGGCATCTTCATCGGGCCGGCCGACCTGTCGGCCTCGCTGGGCTACCCGGGCGATTCCGGCAACCCCAAGGCGCAGGCCGCCATCGAGGACGCCATCAAGCGCATCGTCAAGACCGGCAAGGCCGCCGGCATCCTCACGCCCGACGAGACGCTGGCACGGCACTACCTGGCACTGGGCGCGACCTTCGTCGCCGTGGGCCTGGACAACAACCTGCTGGCGCGCGCAACGACGGCGCTGGCAGCCAAGTTCAAGAGCGACGTGACAGTCACAAGCCAACAGGGCAAGACGTACTGATCCGCTGGCCGGCCACTCCCCATGACCGACAAGAAGAAGTTCCGCTCCGCCACGGTTCATGAAGGCCTGATCCGCGCCAGCGCGCGCAGCTTCCTGTACGCGCTGGGCCAGGACGACGATGAGGTGGCACGGCCGCACATCGGCGTGTTCCACACCGGCGGCGAGATGAGCCCGTGCAACATGAACCTGCGCGAGCAGGCCCAGCACGCCAAGACCGGGATCTACGCGCACGGTGGCATGCCGCACGAATGCCCCGTGGTGTCGGTCAGCGACGGCCTGACCATGGCGCACTCGGGCATGCGCTTTTCGCTGATCTCGCGCGAACTGATTGCCGACAGCGTGGAGGCTTCCACCCGCGGCCACCAGTGGGACGGCATCTTTGCGATTGGCGCCTGCGACAAGAACCTGCCGGGGCTGATGATGGGCATCGTGCGCTGCAACGTGCCTGGCGTGTTCGTGCATGGCGGTTCGGCCCTGCCGGGGCAGCTCGATGGCAAGGACATCAACGCCGTCCACACCTACGAAACCATCGGCAAGGTGCTGGCCGGCGACGCCACGCTGGACGACCTGGACAAGGTGAGCCACGCCTGCCTGCCCAGCGCCGGTTCCTGCGCGGGGCAGTTCACCGCCAACACCATGGGCATGGTGTCCGAAGCCCTGGGCCTGGCGCCTATCGGCTCGTCAATGGTGCCCGCCGTGTTCAGCGAACGCGCACCGCTGATGCGCCGCGCCGCGAAAACGCTGATGGCGGCGGTGATGGGCGACGCACCCCTGCCGCGCGACATCGTCACGCGCAAGGCACTGGAAAACGCCTGCGCGGTCGTGTCGGCCACCGGCGGCTCAACCAACTCCGCCTTGCACCTGCCGGCGATCGCGCACGAAGCGGGCATCAAGTTCCACCTCGATGACGTGGCGGAGATCTTTGCCCGCACACCGCTGATCGGCGACCTCAGTCCCGGCGGCAAATACCTGGCGCGCGATGTGTACTACGCCGGTGGTGCGCAGGTCATCATGCTGGAACTGCTCAAGAAGGGCTTCCTGCACGGCGACACGCTGACCTTCACCGGACGCACGCTGGCCCAGGAACTCGAGAGTGCCAACGCGCCCGACGGCCGGGTGGTGCACACCGTGGAAGAAGCGTTGTCGAAGGACGGCGGCCTGGCCGTGCTCAAGGGCAACCTGTGCCCCGACGGCGCGCTGCTCAAAACCGCGGGCCTCAAGACCCTGCACCACAGCGGCCCGGCCCGGGTGTTCGAATCCGAAGAGGAAGCGCAGGCGGCGGTGCAGAACCGGCGCTACGAAGCAGGCGACGTGATCGTGATCCGCAATGAAGGCCCGCGCGGCGGCCCGGGCATGCGCGAGATGCTGGGCATCACCGCCCTGCTCTACGGCCAGGGCATGGGTGACAAGGTCGCGCTGCTGACGGACGGCCGCTTCTCGGGCGCGACGCGCGGGCTGTGCATCGGCTATGCGGGGCCCGAGGCGGCCGATGGCGGCCCGATCGCGGCCCTGCGCAATGGCGACATGGTCGACATCGACGCCAGGCCGCAGGCGCGCAGCATTTCGGTGCGACTGGCACCACAGGAAATCACCGAGAGGCTTTCGGCCCTCACGCAGCGAAAATCCCCCCAGGGCGGCTTGCTCGAAAAATACGCGGCGACCGTGCGTCCCAGCCACCAGGGCGCCGTCACCCATTCCGGGGGCGTCGTCTGGTTGCGCGACGAAACCTGATCGCCATTCTTTAGTTCCAGAAAACCTTCAACGGAGACATTCCATGAGCATTTCACGCCGCAACGTCCTTCAATCCGCCGGCGCTTCCGCGCTGCTGGCCAGCGTCGGCCAGTCCGTCTTTGCCCAGGCCCAGCTGGAAAACGCCAAGCTGATCACCGGCTTTGCCGCCGGCGGCACGTCCGACACCCTCTGCCGCCGCGTCGCCACACGCCTGGCGCCCGATTACGCCAAGACCGTGGTCGTGGAAAACAAGACCGGCGCCGGCGGCCAGATCGCCGTGACCACCGTCAAGGCCGCCGCGCCCGATGGCGCGACCATCCTGCAGACGCCCACTTCCATCCTGACCATCTACCCGCACATCTACAAGAAGCTGCCGTACGACCCGCTGGTGGACCTGACGCCGCTGTCGCTGGCCTGCGTGTTCGACTTCGGCTTTGCCGTCGGCCCGATGGTGCCGCTGACCGTCAAGACGGTGAACGACTACCTGGTCTGGGCCAAGGCCAATCCGCTGGGCGCCAACTTCGGCTCGCCCGCCGCCGGCTCCACGCCCCACTTCATCGGCGCGCTGGCCGGCAAGAACGGCGGTGTCGAGCTCAAGCACGCGGCCTACCGCGGCACGCAGCCGGCCATGCTGGACCTGCTGGGCGGCAACATCGCGGCCGTCTCCGGCCCGATCGGCGACATCACGCAGCACCTGCCCACCGGCAAGGTCCGCATCCTGGGTGTTTCGGGTGCCAAGCGCAGCCGCTTCGCGCCGGACGTGCCCACCTATGAAGAGCAGGGCATCAAGAACATGACCCACAGCGAATGGTTCGCCTTCTTCCTGCCGGCCAACACGCCCGCCCCCATCGTCGCGCGCCTGAATGCCGCGATGAAGAGCGCCCTGGCGCAAAAAGACGTGATCGACGGCCTGGCCACTTTTGGCCTGGAAGCCATGTCATCCACACCCGCCGAACTGACCGACCTGATCAAGAAGGACACCGCCAAGTGGGCGCCCATCGTCAAGCAGGTCGGCTTCACCGCCGAAGGCTGAACGCAGGAAAGGGCCGACCATGAACGCCGTACTCAAACCTGCCGCCAAATCCGGCATGCATCCCGACGAGTGGGTGGCCCGCCTGCAGCTGGCCGCCTGCTACCGCGTGTTCGCGATGCTGGGCTGGACGGAGATGATCTACAACCACATCACCGTGCGCCTGCCTGACTCCGTCACGGGCGGCCAGAAACAGTTCCTGATCAACCCGTTCGGGCTGCACTACAGCGAAGTCACCGCCAGCAACCTGCTCAAGATCGACGTCAAGGGCAACAAGCTCGACGACAACCCCTGGCCGGTGAACCCCGCCGGCTTCACCGTGCATGCGGCCATCCACGACAACCTCCCCGGCGCGCACTGCGTGATGCACACCCACACCACCTCCGGGCTGGCGGTGGCGTGCACGCAGGGCGGGCTGGCGCAGAACAACTTCTATTCGGCGCAGCTGCACGACCTGGTGGCCTACCACGACTTCGAGGGCATCACCATCCATGCCGATGAAGCGCCGCGGCTGCTCAAGAACATCGGCGACAAGCCGGTGGTGATCCTGCGCAACCACGGCCTGCTGTCCTGGGCCGCCACCCTGCCGCTGGCTTTCGTGCGCCTGTGGACGCTGCAACGCGCCTGCGATGTGCAGATGGCGCAGGCCGCGCTCGGCCCGGCGATCCCGGTGCCTGAGGCCGTGGCGAAGAAGACCACGGTGGATTCATTCCAGTTCGACCAGCGCTTTGGCGCCGGCCTGGACGTGTTTGACGCCCTGGTCCGCCAGGTTGACCGGATCGACGACAGCTACAAAAATTAGAGCGGCCTAAGCATGACTGGCGCGCTTCGCAGGCATTTTTACCTATGAAAACTTGCATCTATGGGGCCGGCGCCATCGGCGGCTGGATTGGCGTACGGCTGGCCCAGGCCGGCTGCGACGTGAGCGTTGTGGCCCGTGGCGCGACGCTCCAGGCCTTGCAGTCGCACGGCCTGCGGCTGGAATCCGCGGGGGAAACGTCGTCTGTCCCGGTGCGCGCCAGCGCCAGCCCCGCCGAACTCGGCGTGCAGGACCTGGTCGTCATTGCGGTCAAGGCGCCCGCCATGGCCGACGTAGCCAAAGCCATCGCGCCGCTGATCGGCCCCGGCACCATGGTGCTGACGGCGATGAACGGCGTGCCCTGGTGGTTCTTCGAAGGCTTCGGCGCGCAGTACGCAGGCACCCGCCTCAAGGCCGTGGACCCCGACGGCGCGATTGCCTCTGCCATCCCCGGGAAGAACATCATCGGCTGTGTCGTGCATGCCAGCTGCTCGCTCAAGGAGCCGGGCTTCGTCAGGCAGCACTTTGGCAACAAGCTGATCATCGGCGAGCCCTCGGGCGAGAAGACCGGGCGGGTGCAACGGCTCGTCTCCCTGCTGCAACAGGCCGGGTTCGAGACCGTCTTGTCCGAACAGATCCAGAAAGACGCCTGGTACAAGCTCTGGGGCAACATGACGGTCAACCCGGTGAGCGCCATGACGGGCGCCACCACCGACCTCATCCTCAATGACGACCTGGTGCGCGGCTTCATTTCCAGCGTGATGCTGGAGGCGCGCGAGATCGGCGCGCGCATCGGTATCCCGATCGACCAGCAGCCCGAAGACCGCCACCAGGTCACGCGCAAGCTGGGAGCCTTCAAGACCTCGATGCTGCAGGACGTGGAAGCCGGCAAGCCGGTGGAACTGGACGCCCTGGTCACGGTGGTCCGGGAACTGGGCGAGCTGACGCAGGTGCCTACGCCGTTTACCGACGCGTTGCTGGGGCTGTCGCGCCTGCACGCGCGTGTGCATGGCCTCTACTAGATGACGGCATCCACCGGCAAGGCCATCAGCGGCACGGCTTTCGCCACGCTGCTGCTCATCGCGCTGATGATGGGCGCCAACCATGTGGCGGCGCGCATTGCATTCAACAACGGCGTGGACGTGGCCACTGCGGTCGTGTTCCGCAGCGCGGTGACGGCCAGTGTCATCGTCGCCATCCTGGCGATGCAGGGCGTGCGCGTTGCGTTCACCACCCGCCACAAGCGAATGCTGCCGCTGATCGGCCTGCTGATCGGCATCCAGAGCCTGTGCCTGTACTCGGCTGTGGCGCGGCTGCCGGTGGCGCTGGCCCTGCTGGCCTTCAACACCTACCCGATCTGGACGGCGCTGTGGTCCTTCATCGTCTACCGGCAAAGGCCGGAGAAGGCGATGCTGATGGCCATGCCGGTGATCCTGGTCGGGCTGGCGCTGGCGCTGGACGTCTTTGGTGCGGCCTCAGGGCTGGGCGCCTCGGGCCAGTGGGCGCGCATCGGCGCGGGCGTGGCCTTCGCCCTCGCTGCGGCCGGCACTTTCGGCCTGGCGCTGGTCATCACCCAACACGAGGCCGGCGACGTGGACGGGCGGGTCCGCACCGCCACCACCATGGCGACTGCCGGCGTCATCGCCCTCATCACCGTGGGTGTGCAGGGCGGCTTTCATTTGCCGCAGCACCCGGCCGGCTGGGGCGGCCTGGCGGCGCTCACCTTCCTTTATGGCACGGCCTTCACCATCATGTTCACCGTGCTGCCGCGGCTGGGCGTGGTCGGCAACTCGGCCATCATGAATGTGGAGCCGGTGTTCGCGCTGGTGCTGGCCTGGCTCATCCTGGGCCAAACCATAGCGCCGGTTCAGGTCGGCGGCGCCCTGCTGGTGGTCGGCGCGGTCGTGGCGCTGG
>CALRME020000004.1:0-19318 GCA_943369045.1 Sphingobacterium thalpophilum | reverse complement strand
CCACCGCCGCACCGCCACTGCTGCCGCCGGCAGTAACGGATTCGTCCCAGGCATTGCGGGTGGCGCCGAACAGCGTGTTGAAAGTGTGCGAGCCCAGGCCCAACTCAGGCGTGTTGGTTTTGCCGATGACGATGGCCCCCGCCGCCTTGATGCGCTCAACCATCACGCTGTCGCGCGCCGGCATGTTGGCCGCCAGCAGCGTGCAGCCCTTGGTGGTGGGGAAGCCCGTTGCGTCGGCGATGTCCTTGATGGCAATCGGCAGCCCGTGCAGCCAGCCGCGGCTGCGGCCCTGGGCCAGCTCCGCGTCGCAGGTGCGCGATTGCGCCAGCAGGACGTCGGCGGGCGCGAGGTTGACGATGGCGTTGTAGCGCGGGTTGAGCGCGTGGATGCGCGCAAGGTGCGCCTGCATCACTTCGCGGCACGAGAGCCGGTGCGAGTGGATGAGGGTGGAGAGGGCGGAGGCGTCCAGGGTGGTGATGGCGTCGGCGGTCATGCAAGCGATCTTGCCACTGGCCGGACGCACCGACCACCAGGCTTAAGCCTCAGGAGCCTGAAGGTGCCAGCCGTTCGATGGACCGGTTGATGTCGCGCAAGTCGGTCTCGATCTTGGCGCCCAGCAGGTAAAGCGCCAGCACCATGAAGACGGCAAACGCCGCGCCGGCGGCAAGCGCGCTGTTGAGCGCATCCGCTTTGGCCAGGGCGATGCGCAGCTTCTCGGCCTGCGTCTCTTCTTCGAAACGCGCCTCTTCGGCCTGGTCAAACGCCACCCTGTCGGCTTCGATCTTGTCCCAGGCCATCAGGTGAAAGTTGAGGATGGGAAAAAAGGCGCTCTTGATGCGCCCCTCCTTGCGCAAGGCAATGATGGAAGGATCGGCCAGGGCCGCGCAGGTGAAGGTTGTGGCGGCCTTTACCCACTTTTCGCCGCGGTGGCTTTTCTCGGCAGCCAGCGTTTCGACCTGCTGGCGCAGGTCTCGCAGCCGGTCGGCGATGACGTTGCTGTTGGTCTCGCTCAGGTCGGCGCTGACCTTGTTGGCAAAGTCAATTGAACACCGGTACAGCTTGGTGACGTCCTCCAGGTACAGCAGCGCCGGCGCCTCGGTGCGGCTTTCCGCCGGGCTCTGGGGCTGGCTGGCGGGTGGGTTCTGCTTGAGAAGGTACTGCTTGAGGTCTTCCATGTTGATCTCGCGTGGCGGAGCCTTCTTTGCCGGCGCCACCGGGTTGGCCGACTTGGACGACTGGTAAGCCGCGTTCACCATCAGGCCCACCATCGAGAGCAGCGCCAGCGTCATCAGGACGAGGATCGCCACCTTGAAAATCTTCAGGAAAAGTTCTTCTATGCCCTTGGTCTCGACCGCCATGTTGTGTCCGTTCAGTTCAGTGTTTGTATTTTTCAGAGATCAATCGAAGACGGCGCCTTGACGGGCGCCCGGCGTCCTTCCGCGGCTTTCTTCTCAGCCAGCGCCTTGTCGGCCGCGGCCTTGTCAGCGGCGGCTTTGTCGGCTGCTGCCCTGGCCGCGGCGGCCTTTTCGGCAGCGGCGTTTTCCGCCGCGATCCGCTCGGCTGCGGCCCGCTCCGCCGCCAGCTTCTCGGCGGCGCGCTTTTCTGCTGCCGTCTTCTCCGCGGCGGCCCGGTCGGCGGCCGCCTTGTCCGACGCGGCCTTTTCTGCGGCGGCCTTTTCTGCGGCGGCCGTTGCGGCAGGCGCGGGCACCGGCTTTCGTTCTGCGGGAGCCGCGGCTGGGGCCGGGGCTGGCTGCTTGCGCACGGTTGAAGTCGGTGGTGGGGCAGTTGCGGCAGGAGCAGCAGGTGCGGGCGCGGGTGCAGGGGCAGGCGCGGCCTGCGCTGCGGGTGCCTGGTCGCTGCCCAGCGCCAGCGAGCATTCGCGGAATTTCGCCTTGCCGTCCATCGAGCCCATGTCGCCCAGCACCAGCAGCTGCTGGCCGCGCACCTTGCCGCTCAGGCGCGTGCGCCACGTCTGGCTGGTGTTGTCCTTCCAGTGGCCGTCAATGAACATGAAGACGTCGCCGTTGGGCCCAACGGAGCCGGTCACCTTCTCCAGCGTTTCGGGCGTTTCACGCACGCCACGCACGACGCCCTGGACCACGTCCACGCGCAGGCCCACGGTGTAGGGGTTGCGTGAGCGCGCGGTCGTGCTCAGGTTGGGGCCGCACGACAGCTTGCCCGTCCAGCTGCCGTCGAAGGGGGTGGTCTGTGCGAGGGCCGGAATCGGTGCGAGAACGAAAAGCGCGAGGAGGTAAGAGGCGTACTGCATCGGGTTTTGTTGTTGTGTCCGCAGCTGGGGCGGCTGTGTTGCAAACTGTAAGTGAAAGTCGGAAGGTGGACAAGCTGAGTCTGCTGGCGACTACAGGCGTAGGCCGGCGCCTGCGTGTTTGTTCGCAAAACGCCGCACATCGGCCACCCGATCCGCGCCCTAAGGTGGCCCACCAGCATCCAGCTGGCAACAACACCCAAAGGAGCATTCAATGAGCGATCGCAAGAACGACCTGATCAAGGACAAGGACCATCCCGCAGCCAAGGGCGCAGTCACCGGCGGTGTCGTCGGCGGCGTTGCCGGTGGTGCTACCGCAGGCATGCTGGTCGGCGGCGTGACCGGCCCCGTGGGCGCGGCTATCGGCGCTGCTGTGGGCGCTGCCGTCGGCGCCTTCGCCAACCGCAAGCACGACCCGGTGGTGGAAGACGCCTACTGGCGCGACAACTACGCATCGCGTCCCTACGTGACCAGTGGTGCCGCCTACGACCAGTACCAGCCTGCCTATACCTACGGCGCTGACTCGTACAGCAAGTACCCGGGCAAGTCGTTCGACGACGTCGAAGCCGACCTGGGCCGCGACTGGAACACCGCGCGCGGCAAGTCGTCGCTGGACTGGGACAACGCCAAGCACGCCACCCGCGACGCCTTCCACCGCGTGAGCAACGCCGTTGAGCGCGCCGTGCCCGGCGACTCTGACGGCGACGGCCGCTAAGGCACTGCCACTTCGAGGCGCTGGCAGCGCCCGGCCCGCAAGCAGCACTGGCGCGGCTTGCGGGCTTTTTTGTGCCTGGGAGGCGCGTGGAATGTGCTTATCGCGTCGCGGCATGGTGACTTTGTTGCCTTGCAGTGGCGCGCAGGTGCTGGCCAAATCTTGCTCCAGGAGGAAGCACCATGCCCAAACGGACCCACTGGACGCCGACGTTGCCGGAGCTCATTGGCCTGCTCGAAGGTACCGGGCAGGGCACGCGCCCGATGCTGTGGACGCTCGGGCGAACGCAGCATGTGATCCCCTACAAACCCGACGAGAACAAGAGCCAGTCGTTCGAATATGTCAGGCTGGACGACGGCACGGAGCATGGCAAACGTGCGCAGCGCGTGTATACGGCCAAGAACACCTGGTGCCCTATCGGCTCGCTGTACCTCGTCTCCGACAGCTACGCGTCGTGTGTGCCTGTCATGGGCGTGAGCAAGAGCAGGACCTACCTGGCGCACATCAATGGATTCACTGGCACGCACGACTTCGCGGGCTGGGAGCCCGGCGCCTCGATCCTGATCCTGAGCAAGACCGACGCGGAACACCGGGCCAAGGCGCAAATGATCTACGAATACTGCATCAAGCACTTCGCCGAAGTTGCCATCGAAAACATGAACTGGTGGGGCTGCACCGGGGTGATCGCCTTCCGCTCCACCTTCATTGCGTACCTGGAAGACGGCACGCCGGAAGACCTCACGCTGTCAGCTACTGAATCGCTGGCCAAACTGATGGCCGAAAAGGCGCAGGCAAAGGCGGAGCAGCTACTCAGAGCTGCCAACGGCGCCGCAACGGCTGCTGCCGGCACCTCGCCCGCCGCGCTGGCGGCTGCCGCCGCAGTGGCCCACACCGCCGCCGCGGCCGGTGGGGCTGCCACGGGAATGCAGCGGATGGAAGCGGAACGCCAGCGCCTGATTGCGGCGGCAGCCAGCCAAGGTGGCGGCAGCGCGGCAGGCGCCGGTGCCGCGGCCGGGGGGACATCTGCCGCGCAGATGGCGCTTTTCCAGAGCATCAACCTGGCCGTGGATGGGAAGGCCCTGGCAGCCGAGTTTGAGAGGCAGCGTCTGAATCAGGGCCTCGCCGGCGCCAACAATGGCGCTGCGGCCGCCGCGACCGCGACCGCCACAGCGACTGCCACGTCGTTGCCCGCGCTCCCCACACTGCCTCCGCTCCTCACAATGCCGACACCCGCTGAGATTCAAGCTGCCGCCGCTGCAGCAAAGAGCGCCGCGCCGACACTGCAAAAGTAGAGCGCCCGCACTGTACAGCCAGTGACAGCCTGAATCTGCCGGGCTCGCAATACTGCGAGCCATCGCTTACGCAGGAGCCAGATTCATGTACCAACCCTTCAACCTCAGCGGCCGCATGGCCATCGTCACCGGCGGCAATGGCGGCATCGGCTATGGCATGGCGAGCGCGCTGCTGGCGTCCGGCGCCTCGGTCGCCATCTGGGGCTCCAATGCCGGCAAGACGCAACACGCGAAAGAGCAACTGGCCAATGAGTGCGGCGACGCATCGCGCGTGCATGCCTTCGCCTGCGATGTGGGCGACGAAGCGCAGGTGGACGCAACGTTCGCGCAATCGGTGGTCGCGCTCGGTGGACGCGTCGATGCCTGCTTTGCCAACGCCGGCGTTTCCAGCAAGGGCACGAAGATCGAGGACATGAGCCTGGACGAATTCCGCCGCGTGCAGCGGGTGAACGTGGAAGGCGTTTTCCTGACCTTCCGCGCCGCCGCGCGCCAGATGATCGCGCAGGGGCAGGGCGGCTCGCTGGTGGCCACGGCCAGCACGGCAGCCGTGGAAGGCGCGGCACGCAACAGCCACTACGGCGCGTCCAAGGGCGCAGTCACATCGATGGTGCGCGCGCTGGCCGTTGAGCTGGCCCGGCACAGCATCCGCGTCAACAGCATCCTGCCTGGCTGGATAGAAACCGACATGACCAGCAAGTCGGTGGGCAACCCGAAGTTTGCCGAGGCCGTGCTGCCCCGCATCCCGGCGCGCCGCTGGGGAAAGATCGAAGACTTCGGGGGCATCGCCGTGTACCTGGCGAGTGAGGCGTCGAGCTATGCGACGGGCGAGCAGTTCCTGATTGATGGCGGGTATACGAAGTTCTGAGGAAGTCGCTTGTCAAGCGGCTATGCCAACAAGCAGCTCCTGATTGCCTATCACCCAAAGCTTGTCCTGCGCTACGACGCGTGTGGCAAAGGCGTTCTTCTGAGCCAGTCGTTTTGACAACTCGGCGCGACTGTAGAGCGTGGGATTCACCTTGCGCCCCAGGCGTGACGCGGGTTCTTCCAGCGCGGAAAAGACGTCGGCATGGCCCAGCGAATCGCTGAGGATCAGCAGGTCCACATCACTGCTGGCGGCGTCCTGCCTTTTGGTGACGGAGCCGAACACGAAAGCCGCGTCGATGTCGCCGGCCAGTGGCGCGAGTGCCGTGCGCAAAACGTCCACCAACCCCGAGGTCTTGAGTACCAGGCCGCGAAGCTCCTCAAACACCGGGCCCTCAGCGTTGGCCTGGTAGTGCTTCTGGTTCCCCTGAGCCACGACCGTCAGCAAACCGGCTTCCACCAGCGACACAAGTTCGCGCTGCACAGCGCCCGTTCCCGATTGGGCGAGCGCGACGACCTCGTTGCCGAAAAAGCTGCGGTCTGGATTACCGTACAGCAAGGCAAGCACGCGCTGCCGAACCCGGGGGAACAGTGCGTCTGCCAGGCTGGTTGATGCAGGGATGTCAGTGATCGTACCCATATTGGGGTTGATGATACCCAGATTGGGGTTTCCCATCTGTAGGCGCCGGCCCACACAGATGAACGAAGCGCGCTCCCGCTGTGCGCGCGCGGTGCGGCGTAGTGTGACGGCTCCTAGTCACACCTGCAAAGGCACACCATGCAAGAAAAGTCCGCCGACCCCCATCCCCTGAGCGACCTGGCCTACGACTGGATCACGCTGATGCAGAACAAGGCCCAGGCCCTGCTGGCCTATGACCAGTACATCAAGGACGCCGAAGCCGCAGGCTCGGCTGAGTGCGCCGCCTTCTTCCGCAAGGTGCACGACAGCGACAAGGCGCAACTGGCCGAAGCCAAGAAGCACCTCGTCGCCGTGCTCGAAGGCAAGATGGGCGCCAAGTAAAACTTCATCAACAACAGGAGAACACCATGCCTCAATCGACCAAAGATTCCAAGGGCGGCAAGACCGGCAGCACCGACAAGAACGGCAAGAACAAGACCGGCGACGGCCAGTCCAAGGCGAAGAGCAATTCGCGCAGCTCGCCCACCGGCGCGCATGGGCACGGCGAGAAGAAAACTACGCCTTGAGTGCCTCAGGCTCGGCGGCTTTTCAGCCGCCGCGTCTCGCCCACCGCCAGCACGAAGAACTCTTCTCCAGTCAGTCCCGCAGCCGCCAGCTCGCGCGTCAGCGAGCGCGGCGGCTCGTCGAGCGCTTCGTCGGTCAGCTCGAAGGTGCCCCAGTGCACACCCAGCGAGGCTTTGGCGGCTATGTCGCGGTGGATCTTCACGGCTTCGGCCGCGTTGACGTGCTGGGGAGTCATGAACCAGCGCGGCTCGTAGGAGCCGATGGGCAGCAGGGCGATGTCGAAGCCGCCGCCCTGGGCCGGGCCCTGGCGATGCGCCAGCCGCTCGCGCAGGTCCTGGAAATCACGTGAGTAGCCGGTGTCGCCGGCATAGAACAGGTGGCAGTCGTTGGCCAGGACCGCGAAGCCGCCCCACAGCGTTTTCATGCGGTCGGTCAACCCGCGGGCCGACCAGTGTTGCGCCGGGCAAAGCATGATTTCGACGGGCGTGTGCGCCGTGGTGAGCCAGTGCGACTGCCACCAGTCAAGCTCCACCACGCTGGCAATGCCGCGCGCCGAAAACCAGGCCTTCAGCCCCAGCGGCACCACAAACGTTGGCGGCCCACCGGCCTGCGCCGCCAGCGCGTCCACCGAAGGGCCGTCGAGGTGGTCGTAGTGGTTGTGCGAGACGAGCACCAGGGCTATGTGCGGCAGCTCGTGCAGCGCCGGGCTAGGCGCAACGTGCCGCTTCGGGCCGGCAAACGACACCGGCGACGCACGCTCCGAAAAGATCGGGTCGGTCAGCAAGCTGATGCCGCCAAGCTGGGCCAGCACCGAGGCGTGCCCGACCCATGTGACGCAGGGCTGCATCGCCGGCCCGGCCTGTGCGTTCGCGTGCAGGAACGCAATGTCGGCTTCCACGCGCGGCGTCGGGTGGGTGGGTGGGGGCGGCAGCGCGTTGCGGGTGGCGTTCCAGCGCCAGCGCAGCACCTGCGCCAGGCCCGGCGGCACGAACTCGGTGTAGTTGTTCTGGAAGCCGCCGGGGCGGTGGTGGGGCGGGGCTGTCATGAGAAAGCCGCCCAGCCGCGGAAGGTGAAGCGCCACTGCGCCTGCACCTCAGGCCTCAGGCAATGAGTCCAGCGCCATCCGCATTGCCTGGGACAACTTAGGCAAATCGGCCACGATGGTTCGCCAAACAATGCCGTGGTCCACTTTGAAATAGCCATGCGAGAGCGCATTGCGCATCTCGTACGCGAAATTCCATGGGATATCAGGATGGCTCGCCGCAAAAGCGGCATGGTGCCTCGTGACGTTGTTGCACGCCTCCCCGATCACTTCGAAATTGCGAACGACAGCGTCTTGAGTCTTCCTCTCGGTGAGATAAGCCGCAGCATCCATACCTTCGGTGTATTCGCGAATGTTGGCAATGGCCTGGGCGATGTGTTCCAGATAGTCCCGCACCCTCAACGGATCGCCACGGCTCATACAGGCTGCGCTTCCTGAAGTACACGCGCGCGGAACTTGTCTGGCAGGCCGTCAGGCGTCAAGACGTCAATGTCCAGGCCCAGCAACTGCTTCAATTCAAAGCGGATCGCCCCGATATCGAACAGGGTGGTCTCAGCAGTTGGCTCGACCAACAGATCAAGGTCGCTGCCTTCGAGATCGTCGCCACGCAGCGCCGAGCCGAAGACGCGAATATCCCGGACGTGATGGCTCAGCGCGATCTGCCGTATTCGGGCGCGATGAAGGACGAGAGCTTGGGATGGGCGCATGGGGTGATTGTGCGGAAGGTGGCGTGTCTTTGCAAACGATGCATCACTTAAGCAGTATCCATGCGGCTCGCTGGCCGAAAAAGGCCGAAAAGGCGCGTGGAATGTGCTTGCGGGCCAGGCCAACTCACTTCTTCGCCTTCTGCGGATAAATCGTCTCGCCGTCCTTGAGCATCTGCACGAACGCGGCGAGCTTGCGGGCGCGGCCGGCCTCGGTCTTCATGTTGTGCAGGCGGAAGGCGAGGGCGAAGCGGTTCTGCGCGCTGAGGCCGGCCAGCGTCTTCGTCGCCTTGCGGTGGCCCTTGAGCGCGGCCACCAGGTCGGCGGGGATTTCCATCTCCTTGCTGCCGCCATAGGCCCTGCTCCAGCGGCCGTCGGCCTTGGCCAGCTCGACCTGCGCCAGGCCGGGCGCTTGCATGCGGCCTTCGGCTTCAAGCCGCGCGACATTGGCCACGTTGATCTTGCTCCAGATGCTGCGCTTGCCGCGCGGGGTGTAGCGCTGCAGGTAGCTCTTGTCGTCGAAGGCGTTGCGCACCGCGTCGATCCAGCCCCAGCACAGCGCCACGTCGATCGCCTCCTTCGGCGTGATGGACTGCAGGCCCGAGCCCACCTTGTGCAGCTTGACCCAGATTTCGGTCTCGCTGGCGTGGTGCCTGGCCAACCAGCGCTCGAAGGCTTGCGGGGTCTTGAATTCGTGGAGGGGCGTGGCGGGCGTGGGGCTCATGGGCGCATCGTATCGCCGGCCTTGCGCTACTCAGGCAGAGAAACGTTTCGTCATCGTCCACAGGGCGTGTTCGCCCACAAAGCGCTCGATGCGGCCGGACTCCGCGTAGCCCAGCTTGCGGTAAAAGCCGGGCGCCTGGAAGTCGAACGTCTCCAGCACAACGCCCACGGCGCCCAGATCACGGCCCTGCTGCTCGGCCTGCGCCAGCAGCGCCGAACCCACGCCCTGGCCGCGCGCGGCTTCGGCCACCCAGAGCAGTTCCACCCGCAGCCAGTGCATGCCCACGAAGCCGCGGATGCCGCCCAGCAGCTCGCCCTGCGCGTCGCGCGCGTTGAACCGCACCATCTGCACCTGCGGGTATTCGCCGGCAAAGCGGTAGTTGAACTCGCGCAGGTGCCGCCCCAGCACGCCGGAATGCACCTCCTCGTCCGAGGGGATGTAGAGCGTGTGGGCGAGAGGGGGTGTGGGCTGCGGCATGGGGGCGCGAGGGTACCACGGAGCCGAAGCGCTCAAGCAGTGTCCATGCGGGTTGCGGGCCGAAAAGGGCTGGGAAGGCGCGCGGGATGTGCTTGTGGGCGTGGCACTGTTTGCGCCTTCTGATTTATCGACCTTCCTCGCATCTGACTACTCGCAAACCCCAAGCATTATTTCCTGCCGTGTTGGTGAGACTCGTCAAACAACCACTATGCCACCCGTAGCATGAATGCAATCAATGGGAATTATGAGACGACCGTCAATGTGTCTGATGCACTGCGCGACTTGAGCAATGTCCTGCAGCCGGATGCGCGGTCGCCCTTACCTGCCGTTCCGGGAGCCGGAGGTTTGGTATCCGGCGGCTTGGAAATTCACTTGGCCGAAATCCAGCGCTACCGCCTCCGTCCGGAAGTTCCTGTAGGAATTCGCATCCATTTCGAGACAGCCAAAAATCTCTACCTCTATGCATGGTTCGTCTATCGCTTCTACATGGCCGCCGATCAGTACGTCTACTCGACACTGGAGCTTGCGCTGAGAACGCGCCTACATCCTGATCTTGCCGACGACGAGTGGAAGCCAATGTTGAGAAAAATGCTGGACGAGGCAATTGACCAAGGACTTCTCTCGAAGCGAAAGTTTTCGCGCGTCGTTTTGCTTGCAAAGGCCAGAGCGCGGTCTCGCCAATCTCGAGAGCTAATTGATCGAATGAACGCAGGAGGTTTGAAGAGTGTTCAGGTTTCCGACGACGTGGAAATTCTTGAGGAAGACTATGCCTTTGACGCATTGGACATTTGGAAGGACAACATTCCGTACTCCCGCAATTTGCATGCGCATGGCACGACGTCGCTTTGGCCTAGTGTCCTGACGACCTTTGAGATCGTCTCAGAGATGATCAATCAACTCTACGAGCCCCAAGGTGAATGCCCCTAAGGAAGTATCCATGCGGCTTGCAGGCGGAAATTGGTCCGCAACCCGCGCTAAATTTGCTTGTTCGGTTCGCCCATTCGACTGAGTTGTCCCCACCTACCCGACCGGTGTGTCCAGCATCTCACGAAGAATCTTTGATGGCTGCTCGTTGCCCGAACGCAGGTACGCATCAGCGACCTTCTTTGCCAAGAGTACCCCGGCTGCGCTTGACGATGAAATATTTCTGAGCGCATCCCGAACGGCTTCTTCAGGAAAGTCAAAGTTGCTAACCGTAAGCATTCGAAGCCACAACATCGCGGCCTCATTGGGCTGAGTGGCGCTTAGTCGTGCAATGCTACTGAGCAATTCATATGTGCGGAAATCTTCCGACGAAAGCGGAAGAACGGGCTCGAGCAATTTTCTCGTCTCATCGTCAATATGCTCAACAAATGCAATCCAGTCGCAGAGATGTGATGCAATTTTTCGTCCGTCAGCCGTCTCAAAATCAATGTGCGTGAGCAACCTTCTCCAAAGCGCAAACACCTTTCGTTCATCTATCGGATTCTTATCTTGACGCTTCTCGGGTCGTAAAGTCCATATGAACCAAATTAACTCCACTAGTTCGGTTGGTCGTTGGCGTGCCAGGAGTCTTGAAATTGCGCTGTCGCTGTTATCGAGGCTTTCAAAATCGTTGAGGTAAGCGACGACGATCTGTTGTACAAATGTGCGCGTCGACCGACTGGCAAGCGTAGGTTCATCCAATGCCGCGAACAACTGATTCGTAGAGGAGAGATAGCGATACACCTCTTCATAGACTGTGCTCACGTGAGAGTAGCCCTGTATCGCGCAGAGCCACAGCTTCTTGTCCTCGATATCGAAGATCACTGACATGTTTTTCACTACCCAGTCTTTTGACATGAAAAGAAAGCGCGGAAGCATGCAGGTCACTAAAGTCGCGAATTCATAGCCGTGACTGCCACGATAGGCAAGTTCGGTTTCGAAGGTTGGCTCGTATTTCATCCAAGCGTCATTTGTGCTTCCGGACTCGCGACGCGCCAAGCGGCAGGCGTAGGAGGCTAGATGAATCAGCGCTTCAATTGTTCGCCCACGAGGACTATTGATGGCGGTCGATACTGCATCTGTGAATCTCTCGAAGTTCTCACCTTCTTCTCGACTGAGCATGCGAACACAAATGGAATGCGCTTTCGGTAGCAAGGCTGGCGAGAACGCATGATCGTCAGATGTGCATCCAGCTTCGATAAGTCTCGCAATTTCTCCGACAACCCAGTGCCGATTTCCAACAAAAGACGTTTGCTCCTCAGAACTTTCAAGGCTCCAGAAACGATCAGTTTCAATCAGCAATTCGACCAAATCAAACAACTCACGCCATGTTTCGTCCCAAGGCAGAGTTGCCCGGGCTTCCCACAGCTCTCGGTAGGCATCTAGGAATTCATAAACGTAGGCGAGATTCAGTTCGAGCAGTCTTCGAAACTGACCAGCGAAACGATGGGGCGCTGCCGATACCAAAGCCTTAAACGCCTTGGCCAACCCCCGCTTGTTGGGCCCAGAGAATGACCCTGTGTCTTGGAAGCCATTGAGCTTCGCAATCAGGTCTTCAGTCGACATCCTTTGCAAGTCGACAGGGTCGATGGGCGACTCGTCATTTACCCACCCGGAACTCATGTAAGCTGAGAATTCAGGGTGATCAGGAGCGGCGCCCAGAAGCGAGACTAATTCGGCGTAGCGCGAGGCCAATGCGGCATCGAAGTTTTGAATCGCGCTGAGCCACGCTGCCTCGCGATGCATCGAACCCACGTTGTCTTCGTCGTCTGGCCGCGATGCCATCTGCAGAACTGACGCTTTCAGTTGCTGAGAGAAGTGGCCAAAATGATGTCGCATGAGATTCCAAAGCTCATGTCGATACTCATATTTGAGCTGGCTTGACTCGATGCAGCGAGTCGCGAGATCACCGAGGCTCTCGTAGTTTGCATCTACAGCGTAGATCGCGATTCGATGAAGGAGTTGATATTCGGAATCCAGCAGTCCATTGACAACCTCGACCTGCTCCGCCGCGGGAGCTGCTTTGATGAACCCCAAAATTGAGTCGCGCAATGCTGTTGTCAGAATCTGTTGTGCGTCATCGCGACCGGCATTCTGTTCATGATCCTCGATAGCGGGTCGCCAGATGTAGCTCCAGGAATCATTCTCTAGAGCGTCCAAGGATTGAATAAGTACTTTGAGGAAGATCCCGATTGCTGGCTTGCCTAATTTTTCTCCAGCAAGACGGGCAATTGCTTTCGTAATTTTCTCGGCATGCCAAGAGTCGAAGCGAAGATCAGCCTTCTGACGCTCGTCCAAGGTATTTTTTCTGCCAGGAGTCAGCTCGATTCGGTACAGAGATTCAAGAAGTGCGAGTGAACAATCGCGCGATGTATCTGTGTTCAACGCAAAAAGAGAAGGGAGAATCTGTTCGCCTGCTACTTCAGCTACCAAACCGTGGTCATGTGGGTCTTCCAGCCAGTCATCGAGCATATCGACATCTTGACGCTGCAAGAGTTGCGGTGGAAGGGCGGCTAGTATCTTTGAAAACTGCCACCAAACACGATAGTTCTTGAGGCTTCGCCGCTTTGCGGAATGGAAGCAGTTCCGGATGAAATCAAGCACCAATTGTGCGGAGTCGAGATTCTCTGGATGTCCGAGTTCAGTCGCTATGTTCAGGAGATAGCCGACAGCGGGCCACGCCGGCACCGATATATAGCCCTCCTGCTTAGCCTTGACAGGCGCAGGAAGTAGGTCTGGATTAAAGAAGCCGGCTTCAAAGAATCCCATCAACCATGAAATTCCCCTTGCCTTGTTGAACAGCAAAGGCTGCAGCTCCGGCAGACGCAACGCGCGTTCAATCGCACTTCGCTGCTTAGGCGTCAATGCGTTAACCATTGATCTCTTGCTCCAACGCCGCAGCCTCGTCCATAAGCGCTGGCGGGGAGAAGCTGAGTTTCTCTGACCAATTTTTCAATATGGAAATCTGCTGCTTGAAATCCTCATGGTCACGGTTAAAGCTGACCAGTTCAGTGGAGAACGCTTCCCTGAAGTAGGTAGTTAGAAGCTCCGACAGACCGCTCTCTGCGTTGAAGAACCCCTGCAAAATGTATCGACGGGTGCGACCAGCTTCTGGCTTTGCATCGCCGCGGCGAAGAATGTACTCCAAGATCTCAGTCTCTTCGAGGCCATAACCTAGAAAGAGTACAACCTTCCTGGCGAACATGGATGTCAGGAAGGCCTGCACCTCCGTGCTCGTGTGATGGTCCAAGTATTGACGCGTGGTTATGACCAAGCTCGCTTCATCGTCTATGCATCCATGGAGATGGATCACATTTCCGTTGACGTCTAGCTTGGCACCTAACAGTTTGTCGCGCCCATAAATGCGCCACTCTGCTTCTGCCTTTGCGGCCATCGAATCGGGTCGAAGATATTTTTCGTAGTTTGTGGTGACAAACGAGCAGTTGAATCTGTTGAGGTACGTGTAGACGTTCGGAACATCGTTAGAGCCCTTCAGAACCTCTTCGTACTTGATCACTGTCCCTTTCTCATTTGCAATGATCTGGGCGAGAGAAAGCCGTTTCTTTGGATCTTTGATCGCCTTTATTTGAGAGAGCGCGTAGTAGTCGACTGAGTGGGGTGCAAGCTGATCGAGCACCGCATCCGCGAAGCCATCCCATGAGGGGCATCCGATCAATCGAGAAATGCCGGCTCCCACGAACACAACTAGTTCCCCGGACTCAGCCGCCTGAGCTATTTCGGCTGGAAGATCAGGAAAACGAGTGAGTACGGGCATTCGCTATCAATTCACTATCACTTCCCCCAACTATCCTTCATCCCCGCCACCCGGTTAAACACGGGCTTACCCTCTCCCCCATTCGAAGGAGACGGGTGGTCCACGCGGTCCGCCACAAAGTAGCCGTGCCGTTCGAACTGGAACTTCTCATCGCCCTTCGCGCCGGCCAGTGAGGGCTCCACATAGGCCGTCACTGTCTTCAGGCTGTCGGGGTTGAGTTCTTCCAGGAAGTCCTTCTCGCCGGTGTCGGGCTGCGGCACGGCGAACAGGCGGTCGTACAGGCGCACTTCGGCTTGCACGGCGTCGGCGGCGGCCACCCAGGTGATCACGCCCTTGACCTTGACCGCGTCGCTGCCGGGCGTGCCGCTCTTGGTGTCGGGGATCAGCTTGGCCTGCACTTCAATCAGGTTCTTGTCCGCGTCCCACAGCGCGCCGGTGCACTCGATCACGTGGCCGTACTTCAGGCGCACCTTGTTGCCGACAAACAGGCGGTTGTAGCCCTTGGGCGGGGTCTCTTCAAAGTCGGTCTTCTCTATCCACAGCTCGCGGCCAAACTTGAAGCTGCGGCGGCCGCGCTCGGGGTCGTGCGGGTGTACCGGGGCGCTGCATTCGTCCAGTGTTCCCGCGCCATGCAGTTCGTCCCAGTTGACGATCACCAGCTTCACGGGCTCCAGCACCGCCATCGCGCGCGCGGCCTTGGGGTCCAGGTCTTCGCGCACGCAGCCTTCCAGCGTGCTGTAGTCGATCCAGCTGTCGCTCTTGGTCACGCCTATGCGCTCGGCAAACGCCTGCAGCGCCTGCGGCGTGTAGCCGCGCCGGCGCAGGCCGACGATGGTGGGCATGCGCGGGTCGTCCCAGCCGCTCACGTGCTTCTCGTCGACCAGCTGCTTGAGCTTGCGCTTGCTGGTGATCACATAGGTCAGGTTCAGCCGCGCAAATTCATACTGGCGCGGGTGCGGCTGGCTGATGAGGCCGCCTTCGGCCAGCTTGTCGAGCAGCCAGTCGTAGAACGGGCGCTGGTCTTCAAACTCGAGCGTGCAGATGCTGTGGGTGATGTTTTCCAGCGCGTCCTCGATGGGGTGCGCGTAGGTGTACATCGGGTAGATGCACCAGGTGTCGCCGGTGTTGTGGTGCGTGGCGCGGCGGATGCGGTAGATGGCCGGGTCGCGCATGTTGATGTTCGGGCTGGCCATGTCGATCTTGGCGCGCAGCACGGCGGCGCCATCGGCCAGCTTGCCGTCCTTCATCTCGCGGAAGCGCTGCAGGTTCTCGTCGATGGAGCGCGAGCGGAAGGGGCTGTCGGTGCCCGGCTTGGAAAAGTCGCCGCGGTTGGCGCGCATGTCTTCGGCCGACTGCTCGTCCACATAGGCCAGGCCGGCTTCGATCAGGTATTCCGCGGCGCGGTACATGAAGCCGAAGTAGTCGCTGGCCTGGTAGGGCTTGTCGTTGCCGGGTTGCTTCCAGTCGTAGCCGAGCCAGCGCACCGAGTCGATGATGCTGTTGACGTACTCGGTGTCTTCCTTCTCGGGGTTGGTGTCGTCAAAGCGCAGGTGGCACACGCCGCCGTAGTCGCGCGCCAGCCCGAAGTTCAGGCAGATGCTCTTGGCATGGCCCACGTGCAGGTAGCCGTTGGGCTCGGGCGGGAAGCGGGTGCGGATCTTTGCGGGGTCGGGTTGGCCGGCGGCGTGTTCTGCGCCGTCGGCCGGGTGGCCGGCCCAATGCCGCTGCGCGTAGGTGCCTTGCTCCAGGTCACGTTCGATTACCTGGCGCAAAAAATTGCTCGGTTTTAGGGTTTCTTTGTCAGCGGGAGAGGTCATATCACTTCATTTTAGGGGGCGGGGGCCGTTTGGCCGGATTGCGGGGTTACGTCTGGCAACTCACTTGACGGTAAAGCCCATACGCCGTTAACACCTTGCTGCGTTTAATGGGTGCAAGGGCCGCTGTTGTATGGCCCGCCAAGGAGATAACGATGACATTCAGCCGTTCAACTTTTGCCAAGGCCGGCGCCGCCGTCCTCGCTGTGGCTGCCATGGGCACGGCCGGCCTGGCCCAGGCCCGCAGCGATGTGTTCTTTTCGATCAACGGCCAGGTGGCCCCGGGTGTGAACGTCGGCGTGTCCAACGCGCCTTACTACAACGCGCCTTACTACCAGCCGCAGCCGGTCTATGTGCAGCCCGCGCCGGTGTATTACCCGCAGACGCAGTACTACCAGCAGCCCGCGCCGGTCTACTACCAGCCCGCTCCGGTTTACTACCGCCCGGCGCCGCTGTTCATCAACTACTCGCGCGGCTGGGGTGGCCATCACCGTGGCCACGGCCACGGACGCCGCTAAAGCATTTGCGCCCAATGGAAAAAGCCCCGCACTGCGGGGCTTTTTTGTGGGTGCGCGAACAGCTTAGTTGGGGCCGCCGGCCTTCATCATGGCGTCGTAGTCGGCCGTGGAGGCCATGCCCTTGGTGCGCTTCATCTTCTTCCACATGCCGCCGTGGTACGCATTCCACTCGGCTTGCGAAATCATGCCGTCGCCGTTGGTGTCGATGGCGTGTTTGGTGCCCGACGACATCGGCTTGGCGGCCATGGTGCCGTCCTTCTTGGCATCGGTCTTCATCTCGGCCTTGGCGGCGGGCATGCCGCCGGAGGTGGTGGCATTTTGCTCAGCCGAGGTGCGCGGCGTGGTGCCGGCCGGGGCTTGCGCCAGGGCAGCGGTGGATGCGAATGCGGTCAGCAGGGCGATGGAAAGAAACTTGTTCATGAGGTGTCTCCGTTGGTTCAGGCCGATTGCCTGTGAACTCATGTTGAATAAGCTCATGCGCATTCCCTGTAGGACGTAACGGACGGGGTACGTGGGAACTGGCGAGTACAAAAAAAGGCCCCCAGGTTTTAAGGCCTGGGGGCAATATGCCAGTCACGGGACGGAGGGCCGGACCAGCTCACCCCGGAGGAGGAGGGGACTCAGAGGAGTCGGGGTGATTTGGGGTGAAAGACGGGGCTTCTTCTGGGTCTACAAGCCACGCCTGTCGTTGGGTTGGTATGCCAGCACGCTCACCTGGGGCGAGACCAGCGCGCGTTCGGTGGCGCTTTCCATCACGACGTCGGCCACGGTGGTCATGCGCCCCTGGGCGTCCACCATCTGCGCGTCGTCGCCTGCGGAAAACGCTGCCATCAGCAGCGCCGTGCCGGTCACCGTGGCCACCACGCCCAGCAGGCCGGTGCCCAGGCTGGAGAGCCTGCGCATTGCGCTGTAAGTGGTGGAGCGGTAGATAACCATGCACCTAGTAGAAGCCTGCACCCGCCAAAACCCTGTAGGACAAGGACCACACAGGCTGACAGACTGTGGCGCGTCCGCCAAAACAATGAAAGTGACTGGGCAGTCACTCATAAGATGACTGCCAATGTCAGCCATTCCCTCAGCCATTCCAACTGCGATCCCCGGCCAGCGCGCTATCGCCCCTCTTCCCGCGGACCGGTTCCAGCTGCTGGTGGAGGCGGTGGTCGATTACGGCATCTTCATGCTCGACCCGCAGGGGATCATCGCGTCCTGGAACAGCGGCGCGCAGAACATCAAGGGGTACAGGGCCGGCGAAGTCATAGGCCGCCATTTCTCCATGTTCTACCTGCCCGATGCGGTGGCTTCGGGCTGGCCGGAGGAGGAGCTGCGCAGGGCGCGTGCCGACGGCCGCTTCGAGGACGAAGGCTGGCGCCTGCGCAAGGACGGCTCGCGCTTCTGGGCCAACGTGGTGATCACCGCGCTGCACGAGCCCGACGGCAGCCTGGCCGGCTATGCCAAGGTCACGCGCGACCTGAGCGAACGGCGCGAGCACGAGCAGGCGCTGCGCGAAAGCGAGCAGCGCTTTCGCCTGCTGGTCGAAGGCGTCAAGGAATACGCGATCTACATGCTCGACCCGGCCGGCGTGGTCCAGAGCTGGAATGCCGGCGCGCAGTTGATCAAAGGCTACGAAGCCAGGGAAGTGATAGGCCGGCACTTCAGCCTGTTCTACACGCCCGACGACATTGCAACCGACTTGCCGGGCCGCGAGCTGGCCACGGCGCTGGCCACCGGACGCACCGAAGAAGAAGGCTGGCGCGTGCGCAAGGACGGATCGGTGTTCTGGGCCAATGTGGTGATCGCGCCGGTGCGCGACGAAAACGGCGAGCTGCGCGGCTATGCGAAGGTGACGCGCGACATGAGCGAGCGCCGCCGCCTGGCGGAGCTCGAAAGCTCCGGCAGGCGCATGAGCGAATTTCTGGCGATGCTGGCGCACGAACTGCGTAACCCGCTGGCGCCCATCCGCAATGCCGTGACCATCTTGCAGCTCGAGGCCGTGCAAAGCCCGGTGATCCGCAACAGCCGCGACGTGATCGACCGCCAGCTTTCGCACATGACGCGGCTGGTGGACGACCTGCTGGACGTGGGCCGCATGACCACCGGCAAGATCCAGCTGCGCAAGGAGCGCGTGCTGTACAACCAGGTCATCGCGCGCGCGGTCGAGGCTGTGCGCCCGACCATGGACGCGCGGCGCCACCAGCTTGACACCAGCGTGCCACCGGTCGACATCTACGTCGAGGCTGACGCCACGCGCCTGCTGCAGGTGCTGCAGAACCTGCTGATCAACGCCGCCAAGTTCACGCCCGAAGGCGGCCGGGTCGCGGTGACGGTCAAGCTGGAAGGCAACCGCATGGTCACCACCGTGAGCGACAACGGCATCGGCCTGGGGCCTGAATCCATCAAGAATATCTTCGAGCTGTTCTCGCAGGGCGACGGGCAGAGCTCGGCCAAGGAAAGCGGGCTGGGCATAGGCCTGACGCTGGCGCGCTCGCTGGTCGAAATGCACGGCGGCACGCTGACGGCCGAAAGCACCGGCGCCGGGCAGGGCAGCAGCTTCAGCTTCTTCCTGCCCAACGTGCAGGGCGAGGCGACCGAAACCGAACTTACCCAGGAGGCTGCCATGCGCTGCCTGATCGTCGACGACAACCGCGACTCGGCCGACAGCATGGCGCAGATCGTGCGGCTGATGGGCTGGTCGGCACAAACCGCCTACGACGGCGCCGGTGGCATCGCCGCGGCGGCCGAGTTTGCGCCGCACGTGCTGCTGATGGACCTGGGCATGCCCGACATGAGCGGCTACGACGCCATCCGCCAGGTGCGCGCCCTGCCGGGCGGCGGCAAGATCCTGGCCGCCGCCGTGACGGGCTATGGCAACGACGAAGACCGCCAGCGCACCAAGGCCGCCGGCTTCGATGTGCACCTGGTCAAACCGGTGGACTTCGAGCTGGTCGAGAAATTCCTGGCTCGGGCCC
>CALRME020000003.1:0-19478 GCA_943369045.1 Sphingobacterium thalpophilum | reverse complement strand
AATGCACTCAAGGGGCCGTTTGCCCTTGCCCTGGCAACGCGCAGCAGCGCAACCTGCATGCCCATCATGATAGAAAGCCTCGCCGACAGGCTGGGCTTTGCACGTTCGCGCGTCGAATTGCTGGTGCCGCTCAGTGTGTCCCTCCTGAGGGTGGGGCCCGTTGTGTACTACGTTTGCGCCACCCTGTTCATCGCGCAACTCTATGGACGCTCGCTCGGCCCAGCCGACGTCGCTATCGTGATGGCCGCCTCGGTTCTTGCCGGCTTCGCCTCCGCAGGCATGACGGGTCTGGTTACTGTTTCGCTGGTGGGCATGACGTCAACCTATCTCGGCCTGCCTTTCGAGGCGGCGTTCATCCTCTTTCTTGCCGTTGACCCGATCTGCGACATGCTTCGAACGCTTGTGCTGGTAATCGGCAACACTGCAGCGGTTTCGCTGATCTGCCCCCGGCCCCTGAAGATCTGAAACACTCCATGTGCCAGGCTCCACGACGCCCACGAAAGCCCGCCAGCGCTGCCCGGCCGGGCGAAAGGATTGAATGGGCGTGTTGAAGAAGCTCTCGGGCAATCCCTTTGCCTTGCTCGCCTGCCTCGTCGCAGGTGTGCTGGTGGGATGGCTCGTGCCGGCCCTGGGCGTCTATGCCGAACTGGTGGCCCAGATCTACCTTGCGGTTGTGAGCATGGCAGCGTTGCCCCTGCTCGTCGTCGCAACCTTTTTTGGCCTGAGACAAACACTCGCGTTGCCCCAGCCCGGGCCGCGCATGCTCATGGTTGTTGGAGTGGGTGTCGTCCTGGTCGTAGGCTGCGCCGCTGCGGGCACGCTCTTTGGCGCGCTCGTGGGGCCGGGGAAGAGCCTCGATCATGGGGCCAGGCAGTATCTCGGGGCGCTCGTCGAGCGCGCTGGCGGTGACGCTGCCAACGCCGAGCTTTCCCTTTCAGACGCCGCTTCCGAGGTTGCGCGGCCGGCACCCCATCCTCTTTCCGACCTCTTTCCGGATAATTTCTTCCGTGCACTGGTCGAGGGGAAATCATTGGGGATAGTACTGTGCGCAATCATGTTCGGCCTGGCATTCGCGGCCCTTTCCAAGGCGCAGAACAGTGCTCTGACCAACATCTTTGAAGCCATCTACCGCGCCCTGGAAATCATCATCTCGCGTGTCAACCTGTTCATCCCGCTTCTGGTGTTTGGCATGGCGGCCTATTTTTCAGCCAAGACCGACCTCAAGACACTGGTCGCGATGGGTGGGTTTCTGGCGTGTTTTGTGACGGTGTCGCTGGCGTTGTGCATGGCTGCGGTGGCGATGGTGCAGCGCCAGTCCGGCCTTCCTGCGGCCGAAGTGCTGGCTGCGCTGAAGACACCGGCCTTGGTAAGCCTGACCTCCGCAAGCACGACGGCCAGCATTCCAGACACCATTGATGCCATGAGCAACCGGCTGGGGTTCAGCCGCGGGATTGTGGAACTGGTTACCCCGATTTCCTCGGTCTTCCTCAGGACCGGCGCAGCCATCTATTTCGCCCTGGTTGCCTTGTTCGTGGGCAATCTCTACGGGCGGGATTTCTCGGCCGACCAATTGGCCATGGTGTGCCTGGGAGCCTCCCTGGCGGCGTTCGCGTCGTCGGGCAACAACGGCATTGCCAGTGTGGGATTCGCGGGCATTGTGCTGTCGATGCTTCAGTTGCCGCTGGAAGCCGCGCTCGCGCTGTTTGTGGCGATAGACCTGATCTGCGAAGGTCCGCGCAACCTGCTGACGCTGCTGTTTGCCTGCGCCTTGATCGCACTGGTCTCCAAAGGACTGCCCTCAGAGCGCCGCGTCGTCGGGGAGGTTGCCGTGCAGCCCAGGCCCGTGCGCTTTGCTTTCAACCGCAGCGACCTGGTGGTCGCCTGTGCCTGCTCGGCCGTGGTGGCCGTGTTGATTGTTGCGATGGGCGTGGGCGTGGGCATGAAGACTGGCGGCGATCCATCTGCCGCTCCTTCCCTGACGCCACTGGCCGAACCCGCTCCCCAGACAAAGAAACTGTGATGAAACCAAAACTGCTGATTCGATCGGGATTGCTGGCGTTGTTTGTCAGCGTGCTATGTGCATGCGGCACCATCAGCAATGTCATGAGCCTTGTCGGGATCAAGGGAACCAGGCTCGCCTGGAAGGAGGTGGTGATCGCGGCATCGGACGGCGCGAACCAGAACAGCCCTGTTGCCGTGGACATCGTGCTCGTGCTCGATGAAGGCTCGATCGACAAACTGGCTGGACTGACAGCACCCAAGTGGTTCGCCGGCCG
This sequence comes from Sphingobacterium thalpophilum, assembly GCA_943369045.1. Taxonomy (GTDB): domain Bacteria; phylum Pseudomonadota; class Gammaproteobacteria; order Burkholderiales; family Burkholderiaceae_C; genus Ramlibacter. Next base: position 17,202 of record CALRME020000003.1, on the reverse strand, counting down.
TACGGACCTCCTCAGGACCTACCCCGGGACGATCTCCTTCAAGAGCTGGGAACTGACGCCAGGGCAGACGCTCAGGCTGCCGGGATCGGTGTTTGGCTCCCCGAACGTCGCTGCAGTGTTTGTTTTTGCCGACTACCTGGCTCCCGGGGAGCATCGAGTGAGGGTAGAGCAGTTGCAAAACGGGATAATTGTGCAGCTGGGCGTACGGGGGTTTTCAGTTGGCGCCAACAAGGCGGAATAGAACCGGAGGCACGGGTGAACGAACTGGATCTTGAGCGGTCATTCAACCAGGCGCAGCAACACAGGTGCGCGCAAGGGGGGCGGCATGGCTGATCTTCGTCCCGTGGTGGACCGTATCGAGTGGAGCGAGGGGATGCTTCTTGCGCCACAGCATTTCCAGCAACAGTCCGCGCGCGTGGATTCGCTCGTCGCCTGGCACACCCTGGCGGTTTCCCCGTTCGGATGGGGTGTGCGCAGGCTGGAGTTCGACTCCCTGACGCTTCCTGCGGGCATCCTTCGCGTCAATACCCTTGAGGCCATCATGCCCGACGGCACGGCCGTTGTTTTCTCGGCCAGGGATGCGATGCACGGGTCGCTTGAACTCAATCTCGCGCCGTTCGCTGAAGAGTTGGCCGCAGGAACCCTCAATGTCTACCTGACGCTGGCGGTTTCGCGCAGCATCCGTAACAAGGGTGCTCCTTCGCGCTTCCGGCCTGTGGTGGGCGAGCTCGTCGAGGACGATGTGACCGAAGCCGTGCCTGCCGACATGTCGTGGCTGCTGCCCGATCTGAAGCTGCAGGCCGGTCCTGTCCCGTCTGGCCACCATGTCCACTTCCGCATCGCCACGCTGTTCAGGCAAAACGAAGTCTTGAAGATGGGCGATGAATTGCCGCCCTCGCTGGAGCTCGCGCGCGAAGGCCGGTTGTGGGAGCGGGTCAGCGAGTTCGTCCGGCAACTTCGGTCGAAGGCGGCGTTTGTCGCCAAGCAGACGGCTGTACCGTCGTCCAAGGCGGACGACAGGCTGGCCTACCTGGAGCAGAAGGACAGGTTGCGCAATCTGTTGAGCGGCCTTCCCGGTGTGGAAGCGGTCATGCGGACGCAACCCCTCCATCCTTACGCACTCTATCTTGGGCTTTGCTCGTTGCTCGGTCCGCTGAGTCTCCTGCGGCCGGGGGCCTTGCCTCCGGTTCCCCCTCCCTATGATCATGCCAACCCCCTTGGCGCGCTTCATCCGCTGCTTGAGTCGCTGCAGGACACGCTGCTCGAAGTCAGCCAGGACTACCGGGAGCTGAAGTTCGAGTTCCGCCATGGTGCGTTTGAGCTGGGACTGCAGGCTGACTGGCTGGGCCAGCGGCTCGTGGTCGGTTTGCGCGGTCAGCCGGAGAAAGACCTGATCACCTGGATGAGCGGTGCCATCGTGGGCTCGCAGTCTGCCTATGCCTCGCTGCGCGAGCGCCGGGTGCTCGGGGCGAGCCGCGCACCCATCGAATCGGCCGACGAGCTGGGCGTGCGATCTAGCGCCGGCTACACGCTGTTTGAAATACAGACCAACCCGGTCCTTACGATGCCTGGGCAGCCCCTGATCATCAGCAACTCCACCGAGAGTGCCGCCGCGCAGAGGCCGCAGGAGCTGGTGCTCTTCGTCAAGGGCTGACGCATAAAAAAGGAACAGGCAGGACATGGCGCGCAACCTTCTCGAAAAATCAGACGATGACCACCTGGTGCAGCAGTTCCGGGCGTTTTTTGATGAAGTGTCGAAAGCGCAGCGGCGTGCCATGGAAAGCCGTGAGACAGATGCCGCCATGGCAGCCCAGGCCATCAGCAAGCACCTGGAAAACCTGATTGAGCTGCAGACACTTGAGTCAAAGCGCGATGGGAGCCGTTTTGAACTCGAAAGCATCGCGGATGCGCGCTACCTCAAGGCGGCGCTCGCCGACGAAATCCTGCTCAATACACCGTGGATTGGCCGCGACAGCTGGACCGACCACCTGCTTGAAGCGTCCCTGTTCCGCACGAGCATTGCCGGTGAGCGGGTGTTTGAGCGCATTGAGGAAGTGCTGTCGCAACGCGAGCCCTCGCGACGCGATATCGCCCGCCTCTATCTCTTCACGCTTGCCTTGGGTTTCCAGGGCAAATTCCGGGGAATGGGTGAATCTGCGCGCTTTGCCGGGTACCGGGAGGAGCTCTTCCAGTTCGTCTACCAGAGGCAGCCTGAACTGACCGTGCGGGACCGGGTTCTGACGCAGCAGGCCTACGGCAACACGCTCTCGCACATCGCGCCGCGTAAGCTCCCGACGCTGAGCCGCTGGACTGTGGCTTTTCTTTTTAGCCTGGTTGCGCTGCTCGCCATCTCCGAGATGCTCTGGCTGTGGCAGTCCTGGCCGGTTCGTCAGGTGTTGCAGACCGGCAAGCTTGCCTCGACGGAGACGGGAAAATGATGGCGCGCACGCCTGACCGGCCAAAGGGCGCAGCATGCTGAAGGACAACCTGTTCCTGCTATCGCTGGGAATCCTGATCCTGCTGGTCCTCTTCATCCTTGGGCTGGTTGTCTATTTCGCGATCCGGCGCTCCAGCGCCAAGACTCCGAATGACCCGAAGATCACCAAGCTGAGGTTCGATTCGCTGCGCAGTTCCTTCAAGCAGGCCGTCGAGTTGATCGAGCAGAACATTGCCTCCCGGTCGGAGCGCTACAGCATTCCGTGGGTCATGGTGCTCAATGAAGGCAACGGCCAGAGCCGCCTTCCTATCGAGCAGTCAGGGGTGGCGAGCGCGTTGAGTTCGGAAGCGGCCATGGCAGCGTCTGCGCAGGGCATCTCCTGGCACTTCTTCGACAAGGGCGTTGTCATCGACATACAGGGCGCCTACCTTGGCTCGCCCGATGACGAGGACGCGTCTGAAAAGCCGTGGGATGAGTTCCTGGGGCTGTGCCGCAAGTACCGGCCGCAGCGCCCTTTTGACTCGGTCGTCATCACGGTACCGGCGAGCCTCTTGCTCGACGACAATCCCGATGCGCGCCTGGAGCTGGCCAAGCTGGCAAAGCTTGCCCACAGGCGCCTGTGGCTGGCGCAAAACCGGTTTGCGATGCGCTTCGCTGTCTATGTGGTGGTATCGGGCTGCGAGCAGATCGAAGGGTTTGCGCCTTTCGCCAGGATGCTGCCGGAGACCGTCCGGGCAAGCATGCTGGGCTGGTCGTCGCCGTACGACCTGTCCACAACCTACCAGTCCGGCTGGGTGCAGGACGCCGTGGACAGCGTCGTACGCACCGTCTCCGATACCAGCGCTGAGCTGTTTGCCACAGGGCCTTCAAGCGATGACGCCGGCAAGTTCTTCCTGTTGCCATCGCGCATCGAACTGGTCAAGGCCCAGTTGCAGCTCTACGTCGACGAGCTGATGCGGCCCAGCGCTTACCACGAGCCGTTTTTCTTCCGCGGAATCTACCTCACGGGCGACAGCAGCGAAGCTGCGCAAAAAGCAGCTGTCGTTGAGCAGTCTGAGGCCGTCTCTTCGTCCACGGCACTGGTGCCTGTGGGTGACGGGCTTGTGCCGCATGAGGAAGAGCTGGTGCTCCAGCTCATGCGCGAACCGGCGTTCCTGCGTGACCTCTTTGAAAAGAAGATATTCCAGGAATACGGCATCGCGCGACCGTCTCGCAGCCAGCAGCTGACGCGGCCGGTCCTCAGCCGTGCAGCACGTTGGGGTGCTGTGGCGGTGCTGGGCACCTGGGGCATCGGGCTCGTGGTGGCGACGTACCAGCTGAACAGCACCCACACAGAACTGGCTCGCGCGCTGGCCCAGATCCAGGCAGACGCTGATTTCCGTGCGCGGGCAGCGGAGCGCGCCGAAGCCATTCCATCCGACTGGTACCGCCGCAAGGCGCTCTCTCTGCTCGCTGCGATCGAAAAACTCGGCACCGATACCGTGTGGACAGTTTTCATGCCCGGCTCCTGGCGCATCTTCGACGATCTGGGTGAGCGGGCGGCCGAGCGCATTGAGCGCGAGTTCGGTGAAATCGCCATCGCCACGCTTCGCCGGGAGCTTTATGGGCGCGCGAGCGAGCTGACTGGAGTGGCGCAGGACAGCAGCACGGGCGAGCTCATCATCGGCGGTGAGTGCATAGCGCCCCCGGGAACGGGATCTTCCATCGACAGCGTGCGCAGGACCACGCTGGCAGTCGAAGACCTCCCCGAGTTTTCCGCCCTGCTGCAGTACATCAACTCCGTGGAGCAGCTCGACCAGGCCATACAGGCCATGGTGCGGCTGCAAAAGCCCAGCCAGACCGAGGCAAACGACTTGCGGCTTCTGGTGAAGTACACGTTGGGGGCCGAACTGCCAGGCAACATCTCCCGCAGCCTGCGGTTTTTCCGCGCCAGTCCATCGCCGGCAGGCAGTTCACCGGCGGCCATCAGCGTCTCGCCCATCCAGCAGGCTGCCCGCTGCACTCTGCAAAAAGGCATGCTCGCCGTCGACAACCGCATTTTCGTCAGCAACGACCTGCTGCTTTCCGAACTGCAGCTGGCGCGGCTGTCGAACAAGCTGTTGGTCGCCGATTCGGCCTCGAGTGGCTTTGCCCCCACGGTCGAGGGCTACAAGGAAGTGCTGTCAGTGATCCGGGACCAGGAGAGCATGCTTGCCGCAGGCAAGGGCGGGTGGATGCGCCAGCCCACGCTGAACCTGGGCGCGGCGTATGACAGGGTGCTCTCGCGCATTGCGCAGGCGCGGCTGCTCGGGCCTGAGGCCGCCGAACAGGTCAGGCAGCATGCCTACCTGGCTTTCCAGAAGTTCAGCGCTGACTTTGGTGCCAGGCTCGCATCGGACTCCTCGGCCGGCGTCGTCTGGATCGACAAGGAGGCCCGCTTCGCCCTGTCGCCCGAGCGCATGGCGTTGCGCGACGCCCTGGGCGGACTGCTGGCACAGCCTTTCATGACGGTTTCAAGGGACCGTGAATTGCCCGAGATTGCACCGCAGACCACCATTGCGTGGGACCTGCAGCGACTTGACCAGGCCATTGCGCTGGGCGAAGTCCGCAAGCGCTTCATGGGCGAAGGGCTGGCCAAATTCCCGCCGGCGGCACGCCGCAGCGTCGAGGTCTTCGTGGACTCGCAATTTGCCAGGCTTGTGAACGAGAGCGCGGTGGAGGCATTGACGGTGAACGCGCAGAACGATCCCACCTCGGTTGTGGACTCGGCTCCGTTCGATGCAGCGCGCACGCGCCTGGTCAAGGTGCAGGCACTGCTCACGGAGCTGGGCGCGCGTGGAAAGGCCGACAACCTTCGCAGCGTGGTGTCGCGGGATGCGATTGCGCGGCTGCGCCAAGTGGATGACAACCTCAACAGGGCTGAACTCTATTCCGTGCGGGGTCGCGACTTCCGCAACTGGCAGGGTGAAAAGGGGCCCTTGCTGCAGGCTTTCGGCGTGCAAGACATGCAGGCCCTACAGCAGTACCTTGGCCAGCAGTTTGCGCGGGCTGAAACCCTGGGCCGCCAGGCCGACGTTTATATTGCTTCGCTGGATTCGCCGGCCTCCGGTGGCCAGCTCGCGCAGCGCTGGCAGGCCATCAGCCGTGATCTCGAACGCTACCGGCTGAAAAACCCCAACAGCAGCCTTGTGGCGCTGGAGCAGTTCATGATTGCCCTGGGGCCGGACCTGGATCGCTTCAACTGTGCTGAAAAGCTGGCAGGCAAGGCACCCGCCAGCCGGCCGGCCGACTACTTTGCTGAACGCAATCTCCAAATCTACACCGCCCTGCTTGCGCGCTGCTCCGAGTTGCGGGCCCGTGAGCAGCAGGACCAGTGGGCCTTGTTCTCTGGCAGCTTCAACCGGCTTGTCGCGGGGCGCCAGCCCTTCAGCCAGTCAATGGCCAAGGATGCGCCGGTGGCAGATTTCGAGGAAGTCGGCCAGACCATCAAGACATTTGACAGGGTTTCCAAGACCCTCAAAGAGCTTCAGGCTGAACAGGCTGCGCGCCCGGCCGCGCAAAGCGTTCCCGCGCGCCGCTTTGTGGACCAGTTTGAGCGGGTCAAATCCTTCTTGGCGCCGCTCTACCCGATCGAAGAAGGTGCTGTGGCTGGTTATGACGTCACCGCGGAATTCCGGGTGAACCAGCCCGCGGAAATCGAAGGTAACAAGGTCATTGACTGGACGCTGGAAATCGGCGGCCAGGTGCAGCGGTTGCGCGAGCCGCCGCGCGCCCTGCGCTGGGAGCCGGGAACGCCCGTCGTATTGACGCTGCGCCTGGCCAAGGACTCGCCTTTCACGCCCGTTACCGACCTGCAGCAACCCGCCATGTCGGTGGAAGGCAAAGCCGTGACGTTCCGCTTCACGGACCCGTGGGCACTGGTCAGCATGATCCAGCGGCAGCGCGAGCCCGACGGCGCGGCGCGCGCGGACAACCGCTCGCAGCTGTTGCGGATGGAATTCCCCCTCACCATGTCCGATGACAACCGTGCGCCCCCGGTTGACGGTCGTTCGCGGGTTTACCTGCGCATGACGCTGTCCCCGGTCGGCAAGAAGACTCCGGTGGCCTGGCCCGGCCTGTTCCCGGTAAGGGCTCCAGAGTGGAATACACCGTGAGCAAACCTGCCGCCAGAAAGGCGGCTTCCTGATGCAGCGCGAAGCCTTTACCTACGACATTGAGCAGCTCCTGGTCCCCATTCCCGGCGACGCTGCCTCTGGTCCTTCGATGCTGTTCGACCAGGCTTTCGGCCAGATTCGCCAGTCGCGCGAGGAAGACGACGCCTCGCTGCCCATGGGCGAGTGGGAGCGGCCGCTGAAAAAGGCGGATTGGCGCGGCGTGACCACCCAGTGCATCAACCTGCTGTCGAGCAAGACCAAGGATCTCCAGGTGGCAGCCTGGCTGTGCGAGGCCTGGACCCGCCAGCACCAGATTGCAGGCTTCGCTGCCGGGACTGCGCTGCTGGCCGGCCTGGCTGAGCGGTTCTGGGATACGGTGCATCCGCAGATTGAGGACGGCGATGCAGACGCCCGGGTGGCGCCTTTTGTCTGGCTCAATGAAACCCTGCCGGTGACCCTGCGGCTGCATGTATCGTTGCTGACCTTGCCCGACTACAGGCCGCCTTATGTCAGTCTGTCCCAGTGGGAAAACTCGTTGGGCGTCGAGCCAGCCGCGCGCGGTGCCGAAGACGCATCCAGCCTGAGCCGTGACCAGCTGATTGCCCTGGCGGACAGCAAGAACCTTCACTGGGCGGCAGACCTGCGCGACGAACTCGATGCCGCCATGACGCAATGGGATGCGCTTTCGCGCCTGCTGGACGAGAAACTGGCGCTGGAAGCGCCCAGTCTCGGCAAAGTGGCAGACACGCTGCGCAAGCTGCACCGTGCGTGCGATGTGCTACTGGAGGGGCGCGATCCGCGGCGCCTGGCTGCCGAGCCGCCGGCTGTGGAGATGGCCGCTGCGGAACCTGAACGTGACGAGGTAATTGCAATGACTCCTGCTGATCCTGCTGTACCGGCTGCGATCGAAACGGGCGTGACGTCCGGTCCCATCTCGAGCCGCGCGGAGGCCTACCGGATGCTTGAGGCCGCCGCTGCCTATCTGCAACGCACCGAGCCCCACAGCCCGACGCCCTATCTCGTCAAACGCGCGGTGACGTGGGGGCAAATGTCGCTGGCCGACCTGATGCAGGAAATCCTTCGCGAGGAAGGCGACCTCACACGGTATTTCTCGTTGCTGGGAATGAATCCACCTCGCGATTGAGGCGGTGGTGCGGCTGGCGGGGATCGAACCCACGACCCTTGGCTTCGGAGGCCAGAAATTGCCTGTGTAGGTGACGTCCTGACAAACGGGGCAAATCGGTACAGGTTGGCGAATTCTCCAGTGAAAACCGCTCGATCTGGGGCTGCGTTTCGTTAACGATTGATGACGACATGTGCCCATCATGCAACGTTCGCGCGTCAGATTGCTGTGAACAATTGAGCGACCGGTTCCTGACGATTGGTCTCGCTGATAAACTGAAGCTGACTGTTCAGCAATTGAACAATTGGCTGTACCCCAGCCTGCAGTAAACGGCCATTGGGTCACCTGCACGGAAGCTGCACCCGACAGCGCAGCCATTGAACAGGGCCTGGGATAGGTGCGCCTACTCCCGCCCCCGGTGAAAACCCGGCTCCATCTACAACGCCGCCCTAGTGCTGACCTGTGTCTGCGCCTTGGGCATTCCTGCGTCTGGTTCACCGCTATCTGATATGGCCATTGACTCTGGCTCCCACGACACGAGCTTTGACGACAACGAACACTTCCCTCTGATCAAGGAGGCTTCGGGGCGCCTGCTCGCCAGGGTGGTCGCTGTGCTGGGCGGTTCACCTGCCTGGACCGGCGATCTGGAGATCCGTCTCCGCAGCCTTGTGGCTGGATTCAGTGAGCTTAGCCCGTCCTTTCCAACTGCCGCAATCTGGTCGGAACGGCTGCAGCACATTCTGGACTCCAAGCCGCCCCTCTGTATTGGTGACCATGTGCCGGGCTCGCTGCATGGTCTAGCCGTGCTGTTGGCGCAGCAGCCTGCCGTTACGACGCGGCGTGAGGCGTGCGCAGCCAAGGCTGTGGGGGCCCTGGTTTTTTACACGATGTACAGGGGAAGCACACTAAGCCAGAACTTCCTGGACTCTCTGAAGCAGTTCTATTTGTCACCAGCGGCGCACTGGCAGGCTTGTCGTCGAAGCTTTGTTGCAGACGCCGAGCGACTTTTTCCTCTCGCTGAAGACCAGCGTGACGTCGTCAGGGATTTCATTCGTTCTATTTGGAGCCTTCAAGACCAAGGGATCTATGCCCCTGCGGAACTCATTGAAGGCGCTGGACAAGTCAGCCGTGATGATGAACTGGGCGACAACGTTGAAAATCAGGAAGGCCAAGCAAGCGAAGCGTCTGCGCCCCCAAGACCCCCAACTCGATTTTTGTGCGACCCGCGTTTTGATCTGCTGCAGTTCCAGATCGTCCAGGAGGAGCGCGAGCCGTCTCTGAGTCAGTACCGCCTGGACAACGAACCCAACAGCCTTTGCGAAGAGGAACACACGGCCCTGTGGGCAAGCCTGCTCCCTGCGTTGCGGCAAGACACAGACATCGACTTGCGCATTCACGCAGCCGCTCGCGCCTTGAGCGTGCTGGCCGGGTTGAGCCTGGAAGTGCTAGCATCCGCGCCGTTTGCCGATGTACGGCTTCCTACTGACCAAGGCTTCAGCCGTGGCTCGCTGCATATAGATTTGCGAGTCAGTCTCATTCGCCGCGATTTCCTTACCGTGGCTCCGCGGGCAGACAAGGACCGGGTAAGAACCCACGGGCGTTACTTACGGACGCCGATCCCTGCAGAGGTTGTCGCGGTCCTGCGCGAGGCCAGGGCCGCGCTACCTGAGGCACGCACGATCGGTGAACTGCTCGTCGCAGCAGGACTGACCCCCACGATTTGCCATGCCATAGTCAACGAGGGGCGGATGCAGCCCAGGGCATTCGAAAGTTTAAGAATCGGCCGCTCATTTGCAGGATTCCTTCTGCGCAAGGGCATTCACCCATCTGTGGTATCCCACACTTCAGGTGACATCACCCTGGTGCCTCGGGCGCATCACTATTACCTTAGCCTGGACCAGCGGTTCGTCTACGAAGCCGTCAATACGCTGTGCGCGGCCGTCGGCCTAGAGCCTGTGCCGGAGCGCGCGGTGTACCGCCGCTTGGGATCGCCAAACCACAGGCCCCTTAAGGTGGTCCGCGCTTGCCTCCAGGGCCTGCAGCATGAGGTACGCCGAGCCCGCAATCACATCACCAACCGGTCCTCTCTGGCAGAACTCATTGAGTTTCACAACTTCTATGTCTGTTCGGTCACGCTCCAAGTCTTGTGGGCGCTTGGCGCACGATGCCAAAACCTGAAGACGCTTAGCGTTCAGGCCCTGCTTGCCCACCCTGACATAGTCTTGATCTCCGACAGGGCGAGCGATCGCTACTCGGAATTGCGAATCTGCGTCACCACAACAGTGGTTCAGCAGTCTCTGGTCGCGTTGGCCGAACACCTGAGGACGATGGGTCACCGTCTGCGCAGAAAAGAAGAACTTGCTGCAGGAGACGCAATGTTGCGTCTGGTCGGGGGGCAGTCCTTGGGAGAGTGTGCAGTTCCTCTTCTGTACAGGGACGAAGAAGGAGTCTTGACGCTGAGGCCTCCAACGCGTGCAGATCTCAAAAAGGTGGCCCGCGCTACGGGCATGCCGGCACTCAACATGCCGCGCCACTTCTTGCTGACCGAATTAGTGGAGCGCGGGGTGGACGCTGTGGAGATTGATGCGCAGCTGGGGCATCACCTGGTAGCGGCTCCGCCGTTCGGAACCGCGAGTGGGCTGACTGTCGCGGCTTTCGTGCGGTCCCTGCAGCCGACACTTACGGCCATTCACGAGTGCCTGGGCCTAGAGTCGATGTCCGGTTTAAGCAGCCTGCAGCAAGAGCGCCTCAAGCTTCCTGCGGTGCGGCTGGGCGACCAGATCGAATTGCCGAACAACGGCTATTTGCGCCAGGTGGTGGAAGTCGCGGACCTCAATCCGCCGGATATTTTGCTCGCCGAGGAAGACTGCCCTTGGTCATGGAGTACCTTGGCGGCTCACGCCGAACTGACTCGGCTGCGCGTCACGTACTTGCGCACTGATCTCGTTGCCCGTCACCCGCACGGGGCCGCCTTGTTTTGCCTGGTCGCTTTTGATGGCGTGATTTCGAGCCTGAAGCTGCGCTGGGTGTGGAACCAAGTTAGTGCTCAGGGGGTGCAGCAGCTGCGCGGACTGCACGTTGTTGAGCAGATCGATGCCGATATCGCCGCGCAGGTGCTGCTGTATAGGTTCACATCTGATGCCCTGGAAAAAGCGATCAACAAGCTGAATTGGGAAGACGCACTCTCAGAACTCAAGTTGGTGCTTATTACTTTGGATGTGCAGTGGTCGAACTTGGCCGAGCAGGCGGCGATGGAACGCCTCCTTGCACTTGCCGCACACACACTCAATTTGGAGACAGCGCCGCTGGAGCGGTTTTCAGTGGTGCACAAGGCGCCGTTTGTCCCGTTTGAAGATCTCAAGCGACTTCTGGGAGGTGTGGGAACCATTCAGAGGTTCCATGAAAGGTCTACTTTGTCGCCGCGCAGGCGCGGTGCGGAGTACGCGCCACTTTTTGCCGTGCTTGATCACTGGGCCGACCATGACTTGCAGCTAGGTGAGAGGAAGCGACGTGAGCAAGGGGCCCTAGCGGATCTGAATCAGCTGCTCTGCAGCTCACTAAGCTATGACGAGGATTTAGCCATCCAGTGGGTGTGCCGCGAGTTGATTGATCCGCCCTTACGCCGGTTGTCTCTGTCGACTCTTCGGGCGTATCTGCGTCATGTGCTCAAGTTCTTTGAATGGGTGCGGCTCGCGGAGCGGGTTCCTGTCGAGGCCTCGGAGTGGATGGAAATCCGGGCGTCCCTATTCCCGATAGAGACCAAAAAGAGCGGCGATGCAAAGAACAAGGATGACACGCACCGTCGCTGGGCTTGGCAGCACCTCGTATGCTTCTTGGCCGCTCAAGGCTTTCCGGTGCCGCGCAATGTCACTTTCCGTGCGTTGAAGTTCGATGTCAACTATCGGCCGCACCTTCATGCGTATGTCACAGCCGAAGAAGTCCAGGCTGTCATAGAAAGCCTGCCACTTCAGTGCCCCACACCGCGCGACTGGATCATCCAAGAGCTTCCGCTGCGTCGGGGGGTGCCTCTTCGTCCTCTGGAAGTGCGCTACCTGCAGACGCGCCATGTATTTCCGTCGGGGAAGTGGATTGTGGTGACGACCTCTGGCCACAATCACCTCAAGAACCGTTTCGCACGTGGCCTGACGCGCGTGCCACCTGTGCTGAAGTCCGATCTCCTGCTCCACATAGAACGACGTCGTGCAGCTTTGGACACTGGTACTCCTAACGCCTTTGTGCCAGCAGGCGAGGGTGGCTATGAAGCCTATGAAGCAGCCCAGATTCTGATGCGTGACGGTTTGCGTGGGTTGACCGGGCGCAGTGATTTGCGGCTGTATGACCTGAGGGCATGCGCAATCACTGATCTGATCGCCAAGCCCATGCCAGTATTGCGCGCTCTGGCTGATGGAGTCGTACGAGACCCCTCTGCCAGTACCACCAGCTTACAGCATGCACGTGGAGCGGTGGCCGCCAGAGAAGCGCGACATTCCAATGTGATCACAACCCTGCGCTACTACCACTTATCTGGGCTGCTGGGTGTCCGCGAACAATTGAATCAGGCTCTGGCGCCGCTTGCGGTGTCTGCGAAGTACTTGGCAGCCGTTCACGCGCTCACTCGTGATGCGGTTTACGCCGCTGAGTATCGTGGTCGGCCCGTGCAGTGCAGGAAAAGGGACAACCAGCATCCGGTCGAGCCGGTTCTTCCCGTTGCGCGATCGGTGCGCGACCCCGGTGGTGAGTCTTTGCTCACTCGTGCGGATCTGCAGAAGCAGCTCTACGCTGGTGTGCTGGCTCTTGCAGGGGTGCCACTTCTTGCCGCAGCAGACAGGGCTGGCGTACACCCTGATCGACTGGCCGGGGTGGCTTCCTACTTGGAACATGCACCCAGTTCTTCACAGCTTCACGGGTCTATGGTGCAACACGGGTCTGTGTGGTCGCCCCATCTGGGGACCCTCTCTTCTTGGGCCGCAGTACATAAATTGGCGATCTGCGCGCTGATTACTGGACCAGAGAGCCTTAAGTTTCGTGAGCAGAACATTGCGGTTCGTGATGCCCAAGGATTGGTGAGAGCGGGGAAAGTTTGGAAGGACTTGCAACACGTTGGCGTGGTCGCGCGCTTCCACCCAGGGCGTTCGGTGAGCTTGGCGGAGCGGGCGCAGTTGGAGCCCGAACTTACGCGATGGTCCGTGCACATTGGCTCGACAGTCACGCGTGAGTCCGTTGGGCGACTGTCCTTCGCACTTTGTGAGCAGACGGGAGAACTCCCCGCAAGCAGCTCTCCTCATGTGGTCGGAAAGACCACCAACCTCATTGCTCATTTGATGCGCATGGTCGTCTATCTGATCACAAAGGAGTAGTCCCAAAATGCAGAAGCACCTTGACCCACAGTACATTGACAAATGCCTGCGTACGGGCCAGTTCATCGAGATATCGAGTCCACGGCCTAAGCCATTGGAGTCGCCCAAGCGCCTGAAGCAGCGCCATGGCGACATTGAGTATCAGGCCTTGGCAGCATGTGAGCTGGCAGGCACGACAGATGGGATCCCGGTTGCTGCTTTCGATACGCGGGAGCGGTTGATGATCGTGGAGATCCAGCCGCCACAGGCGCCTCTACGTGAGCAGCCGCAAATGGACGTATACGCTCGCCAGATAGTTGCGGCGAAGACAGGCAAGGAGCGGGCTGCGCACCTGAACGCCTGCGCGACTCAGTTGAATGCGGGTTCGTTCACAACCTACGCGAGCCTGCGCGATTTCTGTGGCAGCGATGAAGAGGTGGTCAGAGATCTCCGCGCGATTCGGCGACTAACGGGTTCTGACGTCTCCGTGCAGACGGTAGAAGGAGTCACCGAGCTGTGCTTGGACAAGATCCTCCAGACAAGCCTCCCCGGGGAAGAGCAGGTCAAGTGCACCACTTCCTTCTACGGAATGCAGACCAACGGTGGTGAGATTGTGTTGGCGTTGCGCCTAGACGCCAACTTGGTATCGACCGTGCTGCATGTGAGTGGGCGTCCTGTTCGGACAGTGCGCCTGGCCACTCAGAACAAGCTGCGGACGTTGAAGATACTCCAGGCAGCTGCTTTTCTTGATGAGGAAGTGGATGTGATGATCGGCAGCGCCTTCAGGTTATCTGTCCAGAAGTGGGAACTCGTAATGCACGGCTTCGCCGATGAGACTTCGACGTTGAAGTTGCTTAGCTCATTGGCTTCGCTCATTCCGGATTGAACGGGTGGAGGCACATTCTTGAACGCAGCATTTAAACTGGGGAACTATGAATTTGCAGGATCTCGCTTCACGGATGCCGCGTCGAAAGCTGCCAGGATAGTTTTACCCTGCCATCACGCCCCGGGCCTTCAAGCAATCGATGAGCAATACCTGTCCATTAGCTACTCGGAGAGCTTGTCCGAGGCCGGCATCCAGCCCTCAGTGGGTAGCCGTGGCGACAGCTACGACAACTCGCTGGCCCATACGATCAACGGGCTGTACAAGGCCGAGTTAGTTCACCGCCGGGGCCATGGAAGACCAGGCAATCCGAGGAACTGGCCACCCTACAACGGGTGCAATGGTTCAACCTCACCCGACTGCTTAATCCGATTGGCGTAAATCCAGCGTCGTACACCCTATGTCAGTTAGCGCCAGACCGCGCCCGCTTTTGGTGAACAGCGGCGTGCCCAGCGCTCTCTAAAAAACTGAAACTGTCCGCAGATAGACCTCGGTGACAGGTGCGAGTGCTCGCTGGCGCGTAGCACGCTGTCGAGCTTGGCGATCCGCAGGAAATAGTGGAGGTGCTTGTAGATGATGGTGCCGCAGTTGTTCGCGCCGGCAGGTCACGGCCCCATTTTGAGTGTCTGATTGTTCGTATTAATCTGATGATTGCAACTAATCAATCTGATTTTCAAGAACGGCGTCAGGCCTTAGATTCTGTATCTCGACGGCGCGCTTTAAGACGGCGCCGGTCATAGACACGGTCTAAGCTCACTGGAACTCAACTCAAAGGCGGTAATGCAAACCATCGGTTCTCCACTCATGTGGTCCCTGTTCGCAGCGTTTGTGCTCGTTGCGCTGCTGGTCGACTTCTTTGCCATGAGTAAGCAGGGTGCCCACCGCGTCAGCACCCGTGAGGCCGCCATCTGGTCCCTCGTCTGGGTTGGTGTGTCATTTGTCTTCATGGGCTGGCTGTGGTGGTACCTGGGCGGCACGGGGACCGATGAAGCCGCGCGAACGCTGGCCAACGCCAAGTCGCTGGAATTCCTGACGGGCTACCTGATCGAGAAAGCGCTGGCGGTCGACAACATCTTCGTGTTCCTGATGCTGTTCACCTACTTTGCGGTGCCAGCCGAATTCCAGAAGCGGGTTCTGATGATCGGCATCCTGGGCGCCCTGGTGTTGCGCGCGGCGATGATCCTGGTGGGCGCCTGGCTGATTGCGCAGTTCCACTGGGTCCTCTATGTGTTTGGCGCCTTCCTGCTGTTTACCGGCGTGAAGATGTGGTGGGCCGCGGGCCAGGAGCCCGACCTGGACAACAACCCCGCGCTCAAGTGGATTCGCAGCCGGTTCAAGATTGCACCGAACTACGACGGCGAGAAGTTCTTCACCCTGGTGGGTGGCGTCAAGATGGCCACGCCGTTGCTGGTGGTGATCCTGCTCATCGGTATTGTGGACATCGTGTTCGCGGTGGACTCGATCCCGGCCATCTTTGCGATCACCACCGACCCCTTCATCGTGCTCACGTCCAACGTGTTCGCGATCCTGGGCCTGCGCGCGATGTACTTTTTGCTGGCCAACATGCACGAGCGATTCCACCTGCTGAGCTACGGCCTGGCGATCGTGCTGGTGTTCATTGGCGCCAAGATGCTGTTGATCGACGTCTACAAGATACCCGTGGTGTTCTCGCTTGGCTTTACCGCAGTGACGCTGGCCGTAACGATGATCCTGTCGCTGAAGATCCCGCCCAAGGGCACATCCGGCGGCGCCTATCCGTTTGGCTCCAAGCCGCGCAACGACGAAGCCTGAGCCGCACCAACCAGCCAGGGTACTCCATGACCTTCCATCCGCGCGCTCACCCAACGACCACGCTGCTGGTGCCGTGCGACGGCACACCCAACGCACTGCTGGGGGTGCGCCATGCGATCCACCTTGCGCGCAACGGCGAGCCGCTGATGGTTCATTTGCTGAATGTGCAGCCGCCTTTCTCGGCCTATGTAACGCGCCACGTTCATCGTGCGGTGCGAGCTGACTTCCAGCGGGAGCGCGCCGGCCAGGCGCTGGCGGTGGCACGGGCGATGCTGGACAGCGCAGGCGTTCCCTGCCGCTTGCACGCAGAGGTGGGCGACAAGGCTGTCTGTATCGCCGACGCAGCCATCCGGCTGCGCTGCGACCGCATCGTCATGGGTACATCGCGCAAGAGCGCCCTGGCGCGCGCCGTCGGCAACTCCCTCACCGGCCAGCTGCTGGAGAATGCCCCGGTGCCGGTGGAGGTGATCTGCGGATCGCCTGCGGGCGCGCTGGAGCGGGTGGCCATCCCGGCCGGCGTCGGCGCCGGCATGGCATGGCTGCTGGTAGGCGGCGGGTAAGCGCGCACGCGGGACGCAAAATGGAAAAACTACTTTCAGGGGTGGGGTCGCTGCTCTACGGCATGCGGTTCACCATGCTGTTCTTCTATGTGGGTCTGGTCGCCATCATTTTCGGCATCTTGGGCAAGTTCCTGCTGGAAACCTGGAAGCTGATGAGCACGCTGCTGTTTGGTGAGCTTGAAAAGATCGACCTGATCATCAAGGTGCTGGAGCTGGTGGACATGACGATGGTGGCGCAGCTCGTGTGGGTGGTGGCGCTGGCGGGTGTGTCGCTGTTTGTGACCACCGGTCACTTTGACAAAAAGGACATGAAAAAGCCGGACTGGCTGGACCACGTCAATACCTACAACCTCAAGCTGAAGCTCGCTTTTGCGATCATCTCCATTTCAGGCGTTCATGCATTGAAGACTTACCTGAGTGGTGACCTGAGCCTGGAAAACATAAAGGTTGTGACAATGGTGGCTGTCATCCACTTCACGTTTGTGCTGTCTGCCATAGGAATTTCCTTTGCGGAGCGGTTGACGCGGGACAAGGCGTGAATGCGCCTTGGGCCCTGACTGCGATTGACGCGCGCCGGACCGCCCCGACAGACACCTGTCCTGAGTGCAACGCGGGCTTCAGGTTTCGACTTTTCTCCAGCCGCCGCTGTCGTAACGCGCAAAGCCCACTTCCTCAAAGCGCCACAGGTGCAGCCAGCCGTTGGCGACGAGATGACGTACCACCGTGTGGCCCGCGATCACCCGCTCGATGCTGGCCGCCGGAGCGTCGATCACAACTGTCAGACGCAGGGGCTCGTGCACCCAGCGCGCTCCATCGTGCAGGGACTGGCGCCCCAAACCGATACGCAGGTCGCCGCCATTGCCCTCAAACACGCCGATGCGACCGCCCACCACGTTGTGCAGCAGCTTGTTGCCGCTTCCCAGGCGCAGCGGATCGCAG
>CALRME020000002.1:0-22200 GCA_943369045.1 Sphingobacterium thalpophilum | reverse complement strand
CGTTCGACCTGACGCGCGCGGCCTACCACCTGGGTAACCGGCACGTCCCCATCGAGCTCAAGCCGGACCACCTGAAGATCGAGCCCGACCACGTGCTGGCCGACATGCTGCAATCCATGCACCTGATCGTCAGGCGCGAGGATGCGGCGTTCGAGCCCGAGGGCGGCGCCTATGGCAATCACGGGGGCGGACATTCGCATGGCGATGGGCACGCGCATTCCCATGCGCCTGCATCGGCGCCGGCCAGTGGCGGCTTCCGTCCCTGGGCGCCTGAGCCTGACCCTTCGCATGAGTGACAACCTGGACGCCGGCAGCCTGCTGCAACTGATCTGGCTGGCCTCTCCCGCATTGCCGATTGGCGGCTTCTCGTACTCCGAGGGGCTGGAGGCGGCCATCGACGGCGGGCTGGTGACTGACGAGGGCTCCGCGGCCGATTGGCTCACTCACCAGTTGCACGTCACGCTGGCACGGGGCGATCTCGCCGTCGCGGCGCAGGCGATTGCCGGCTGGCGCGCGCGCGACGAGGCCCGCATCCGCGAACTTAACGACTGGGTGCTGCAGACCCGCGAAACCAGCGAGCTGCGGCTGCAGACGGTGCAGATGGGCCGCTCGCTGCTCGAATGGCTTCGCAATCACACCACGGTGACGGCGGAGCAGCTCACTGCCTGCGCCGCACTGCCTCCCAGCTACCCCGTGTCATTCGCCCTGGCCGCCGCCAGCACCCAGGCATCCGTGCGTGACAGCCTGCTGGCCTGCGCATTCGGCTGGGCCGAGAACATGATGCAGGCCGCGCTCAAGGCCGTGCCGCTGGGCCAGAGCGCGGGCCAGCGCATCCTGTCGAAGCTCGCCGCAGAAATCCCCGCAGCGGTTGACCACGCGCTGCAACTGGACGACAGTGGGCGCCAGTCCTTCAGCCCCATGCTGGCCATCCTGTCGGCCCGCCATGAAACCCAGTATTCGCGCCTTTTCAGATCCTGAGCACACACCCATGAGCCTGCACCACATCGCCAACCGCACCCGCAAACTGCCGCCGCTTCGCGTGGGCATCGGGGGACCCGTAGGCTCCGGCAAGACCACCTTGCTGGAAATGCTGTGCAAGGCCATGCGCGACAAGTACGACCTGGTGGCCATTACCAACGACATCTACACCAAGGAAGACCAGCGCCTGCTCACCGTCAGCGGCGCGCTGCCGGCCGAACGAATCATGGGCGTGGAAACCGGTGGCTGCCCGCACACGGCGATCCGCGAAGACGCATCGATCAACCTCGAAGCCATAGACCGCATGCTGGTGGACTTCCCTGATGCAGATATCGTTTTCGTGGAATCCGGCGGCGACAACCTGGCTGCCACGTTCAGCCCCGAACTCTCTGACCTCACCATCTACGTGATTGACGTGGCGGCGGGCGAGAAGATCCCGCGCAAGGGTGGCCCCGGCATCACCAAGAGCGACCTGTTCGTCATCAACAAGACCGACCTGGCGCCGTACGTGGGCGCCGACCTGGGCGTGATGGAAGAGGACACGAAGCGCATGCGCCGCGACAAGCCCTACGTGATGAGCAACCTCAAGACCCTGGCCGGCGTGGCCGAAGTGGTCGCATTCATCGAAAAGCGGGGAATGTTGCAGGCCGTCTAGTCTTATTCTGGCTGCACGCGGAGCAGCAGTGGTAGGCTGGCCCGGACTGCGGCCCAATCCACCTCAACACCAGGCAGGCTCCATGGACGACGAAGAAGAAAAAGACCTCGCAATGTTCCGCCCCAAGGGCGCGCTGAACGCCCAGAGCTTCGCCGAGCAACTCAAGACGGCGGCCCAGAAGACCACCGGCAACAACCTCTACAACTCCGGCCTGGCGATGAAGGCCGAACTGGACAAGCTGGGGAACCTGATCGCGGAGCGGACCAACAGCGTGGTGATCGTCGCCCCGCTCAAGGGCCGCAAACGGGCGGAGGAAAAGGTCCACACGCCCAAGGAAGGGCACGAAGATGAGGCCGGCGACTGGTTCCAGCTCAAGGACATGGCGCGCATCACGCTGTGCCCGAACACGGAGACCACCCAGGCCGTGGAGGTGGTCGGCAAGCTGCTCGAAAAGCTGATGGAGAATGAAAACGTCACCGGCTATGGCAAGGTCAAGGGCGAAGAAACGAAAGCCAACCTCGATGCGTGCGGCTACTCCGGCTGGAATTTCGTCCTGCGCTTTGGCGCCCTCTCGGTGGACCCGAACCATGCAGAGAACACCGTCAACAGGATCGCGCTGAGCATGGGGCTGCCCGGCCCCACCCGTCCGCGCTCTTCCTCGGAGCCGCCGCCACTGCCCACCGCAAGGCCGCCGTCGGTTGCGGGCGGATTCAACGACAACCTGCTGAGCCATCACCTCGCCGGCAACAATCGCTTTGGAAAAGAGAAGATCGCACTCGATACCCTGGGCAAACCCCAGTTCAACCATGTAGGCCGCTACGGCGAAATCCAGGTCAACACGGTGCCCATGCTCTACGCCAAGATGTCCAACGACGATTTCAAGAGCATGTTTGGTGAGCAGAAATACGCGGCATGCTTTGCGCGGTTCGGCGTGATCGGCGGCCTGGGCCACGTCTTCTACGAGCACTGGCGCTCAGAGAAAGCCACGCCCAGGGCGAAGGAAGCTGCAGCGCTGAGCAAGCAGTATTACGGGCGCATGCGTGGCACCGACATCAGGCCGCCCGATCCCAGGAACGACATGCTGAAGTCTTCCCTGGAAGCCTACGTCCAGCGCTTCGGCACCCATTGAGCCGGGCTGCCGGGTGACAGCGTAGAATCGCCGCTCCGAAGGAAGCGTGGCAGAGCGGTTGAATGCACCGGTCTTGAAAACCGGCGATGTTTTACGACATCCGTGAGTTCGAATCTCACCGCTTCCGCCGGTCTTGTCCGACAGCGCCAACCATGCGGCACGGCCATAGTCGGACCATGAACACTTCCGCCTCGCCCGCTTGCGTTTGCATCGCGCTTCTGGCGCTGACCCTGGCCGCCCACGCCGGCGCACCCGACAAGCTTGCAATTGCGGCCGGTCCGGAACCAACAGAGGCGCAGGCTCGGCAGGCCGTCATCGCGGAAATGCGCCGCACCTTGCGCGATACAGCCGATTTCGGCCGCGTGCGCTTTGTCTCGGGCCCCCACCTCTCCAGCGGCATCAATTTCGCCGACAGCCGCGAACAGGCCTGGCTGATGTGCGTGATCAACGGAAGCTCGCGGCTTTCAAACCGCTCGGTGACGCCCGACCTCGAAGTTCAGCCCTACCTGATGCGCAACCGGGGCGGCGAATGGGTGATCGTCTCCGTGGCGGGCTGGAAAGAATCCGACATCAAATGCTGACAAGCACATCCAGCGCGGCCCGCAGCCCAAAAACGGCCTGCAGGCCGCATGGATACTGCTTGAGCGATTTCAGGCCGCAGCCGGCAGGAACAGCGACTGCAGGTCGCTGAGGAAATCAAACCCGCGTTCGGTGGGCACGACGAACTTCCCGTCGCGCCTGATCAGGCCTTTGGTCTCAGCTTCACGCAGGGGCGCCTCAATGGCGGACAGCGGCAGGCCGGTCCGCTCCTGGAACCGGGCCAGCTCGAAGCCTTCCCTCAGCCGCAAGGTGTTCAACATGTATTCAAACGGCAGTTCGCGGCGCGCCACGTCCTCGTCCTGGGCGATCGCGCGGCCCGCCAGGGCGTTGTCCATGTACAGGCGAGGCTCGCGAAAGCGCACCTGGCGCACGATGCGATGGGCGAAGCTCAGCTTGCTGTGCGCGCCGGCGCCTATGCCCAGGTAGTCGCCGAACTGCCAGTAGTTGAGGTTGTGCCAGCAACGGTGGCCCGGTTTGGCATAGGCCGAGATCTCGTAGCGATCCATGCCGGCGCCGCCGGTCATCTCGGTGATGCGGTCCAGCATGGCGTAGGCGTCGTCATCCTCGGGTACCGTGGGCGGGAATTTCGCGAAGTAGGTGTTGGGCTCGATGGTCAGGTGGTAGATGGAGATGTGGGGCGGCGCGAATGCCAGCGCCCTGGTCACGTCATCCTCGAGCTGCGCCATGGTCTGGCCCGGCAGCGCGTACATCAGGTCAAGGTTGAAGGTGTCGAACGACGCAGCTGCCTCTTGCACCGCCGCCATGGCCTGGGCGCTGTCGTGCACCCGGCCCAATGCTTTGAGGTGTTCGTCGTTGAAGCTCTGCACACCAACGGACAGCCGCGTCACGCCGGCAGCGCGAAAGGCGCGGAAGCGGTCCTTCTCGAAGGTGCCGGGGTTGGCTTCCATCGTGATCTCGCAGTCGGGCTCCAGCTTCAGGCGCGCGCGGATGTCGCCGATCAGGCGGTCGATGGCCTGCGGCGAAAACAGGCTGGGCGTGCCGCCGCCGATGAAGATGCTGTGGAGGGAGCGGCCCCAGACCAGTGGCAGCGCGGCCTCCAGGTCGGCCATCAGCGCGTCGATGTAGCGCTGCTCGGGCACCTGCGTGCCCGCCCCCGCCTCATGGGAGTTGAAGTCGCAATAGGGGCACTTCTTCAGGCACCACGGCAGATGGACGTAGAGCGACAGCGGCGGCAGAGCGGCCAGTTGCAGCGTACCGGCCCGCATGTAGTGCTGTATGTCCCTGGGCGGCGGCGCTGCTTCGGACGCCGGGACGATCCTTATGCCAGCCATCGCTCGCGGATGAGCTGCAGCATCTGCCGCGCCGCCTGGCCCCGGTGGCTATGGGCGTTCTTCACTTCGACCGGCAACTGCGCAAAGGTCTTGCCGAACTCCGGGATGAACATGATGGGGTCGAACCCGAAGCCGTTCGTGCCCGCCGGCTCCCGCGCGATCAAGCCGGCGGCGCGGCCGACCGCAATCAGCGGCTCGGGGTCTTGCGGACTGCGCACAGCAACGAGGGTGCTGACCAGCGCGGCGCGGCGGTCTTCAATGCCCTTCATCTGCTCGAGCAGCGCCCGCACATTGTTGTCATCGCCTTTTTCGTAGCCGAACTGCGTGGCGTAGTAGGCCGTGTCCACGCCGGGCAGGCCACCGAATGCCTCTACGCACAGGCCGGCGTCGTCGGCGATGGAAGGCAGGCCGCTGTGCTGCGCGGCAAAGCGGGCCTTGGCCAGTGCGTTTTCGACAAAGGTGCGGAAGGGCTCATCGGCTTCGCCCACGCCCAGGTCGGCCTGGCGAACCAGCTCAACGCCCAGCGGCGCGAACATCGCCTGCAACTCGTCGAGCTTGCCGCGGTTGTTGGACGCCAGGACGATGCGCATGCTCAGGCCGCGAGTGCCTTCTGTTGCAGTACCACGAGTTCGGCGATGCCCTTCTCGGCCAGTTGCAGCAGCGCGTCGAGTTCGGTGCGGGTAAAGGCCACGCCTTCGGCAGTGCCCTGCACTTCCACGAAATGGCCGGCGCCCGTCATCACCACGTTCATGTCGGTGTCGCAGGCCACGTCCTCGACGTATTCCAGGTCCAGCAGGGCTGTGCCATCGACGATGCCCACCGAGATGGCGGCTACCGGGCCGAGGATGGGCGTTGCGGTGAGCTTGCCGCCGGCCAGGAGCTTGTTGACTGCGTCCTGCGCGGCGACAAACGCGCCGGTGATGGCCGCGGTGCGGGTGCCGCCATCGGCCTGCAGCACGTCGCAGTCGAGGTGGATGGTGCGCTCGCCCAGTTTCTTCAGGTCAAACACCGCGCGCATCGAGCGGCCGATCAGGCGCTGGATTTCCTGCGTGCGGCCGCTCTGCTTGCCGCGCGCGGCCTCGCGGTCGCCCCGTGTGTGGGTGGCGCGCGGCAACATTCCGTATTCAGCCGTAACCCAGCCTTCGCCGCTGCCGCGCTTGTGCGGCGGCACCTTTTCTTCCACCGAGGCGGTGCACAGCACGCGCGTCTGGCCGAACTCGATCAGCACCGAGCCCTCGGCATGGATGGTGAACCCCCGGGTGATGCGCACAGGGCGCAGCTGGTCGGCGGCGCGACCGCCGCTTCTTGCAAACTGACTCATTGCTAGCTCTTTCTCGCGGCAGAACGCCGGATGGCTTCGTTGATTTCGGCGATGGAGCGCTCGATGGCGGCATCGTCCAGGTCTTCCACCATCGTGTCCAGTACACCGGCCTGGATGGTGGAGGCAAACACGCCGTCGCTGATGCTGTCGGTGGAAATGCCGCGGGTGGACTCGAACGAGTCGGGTGTTTCCCACTCCAACGCGATCACTGTGACGTTGTCGCTGTGCTCGCCGCCATTGCGCAGCGCCGCCTCCACGAGGTCGGGCACGGCGTCGGACACGGACTGGGTGCTCAGGTGGCGCACGATGTCGGCGTCGGGCAGGCTGCCCCACAGCCCGTCCGAGCACAGCAGGATCTTGTCGCCATGCTGCAGCGTGACCGGGCCCGTGACGTCGAACACGGGCTTGGTGGGGGAGCCCAGGCAGGTGAACAGGATGTTGCGGTTGATGCGGTCCATGCGGACCACGCCGGCGCTCTGCTGCTCAAGGTAGGAATGGTCGCGGGTGCGCGTCAGCAGCTCGCCGTCGCGCACCACGTACAGCCGCGAGTCGCCGCAGTGCACCCAGGTGGCGCCGGTACCCTGCACGATGGCCGCCACCAGCGTAGTGCGCGGCGTGTCCAGCATGCCTTTTTCGCTGGCGTAGCGGATGATCTGGTGGTGCGCCGCCATCAGCGACGAGGCCAGGAACTCCGTCACGTCCTTGACGACGGGGCGGGCTTCCTTCTGGTAGAGCGCCGAGATGGTCTGCAGAGCGAGCTGGGCTGCCACTTCGCCTTCCGGATGCCCGCCCATGCCGTCGGCCAGCACGAACAAGCCCGATTCGCGCGTGTAGCAATAGCCCATGCGGTCTTCGTTCTTCTCGCGCCCGCCCTTGCGGCTGATCTGGAAGACAGAAAATTTCATTTCGCGCTCTTCTTGGTGTCCGACACCATGTTGTCGAACTGCAGGCGCATCTTCTCGCCCACCGACAGCTTGGTGTAGCGGCGCTCACCCTCGCGGGAAAGCTCCTTCTGCAAGGCGAACACGGACTGGGGGCGCGAAAGCGGGTCCAGCGACATGCACCACTCGACCACCTCGATCAGGTTGTCGGAGTAGACGCCGCGCAGGCGCGACAGGGCCAGGGCCAGACGGTCTTTTTCCAGGCGCTGGGGCGCGTCGTTGGGCGGATAGCCCTGCATGCAGGCGTAGATGCAGGCGCCAATGGCATAGATGTCGGTCCAGGGGCCCATCGACGAATCGCGCCGGTACATCTCGGGCGCGGCAAAGCCGGGCGTGTACATCGGCCGGATGAAGTTGCCTTCCTTGGACAGCACTTCGCGCGCTGCGCCGAAGTCGATCATCACGGCCTTGTTGTCGTCGGTGATGAAGATGTTGGCCGGCTTGATGTCCAGGTGCAGCATCTTGTGCTGGTGCACGATGCGCAAGCCGCGCAGGATCTCGTCAAACAGCGAGCGGATGGTCGACTCGCGGAACACCTTCTGCTTCTTCAGCTCGCGGGCGGTGATGATGAAATCCTGGAGCGTCGCGCCTTCCAGGTAGTTCATCACCATGTAAACGGTCTCGTTCTCCCGGAAGAAGTTCAGCACGCTCACCACGGAGGCGTGCGAGATCTGCGCGAGCGAACGGCCTTCTTCAAAGAAGCTTTTGAGGCCCAGGCGGTAGAGCGAGAGTTTTTCGGGCTGCACCTGCGGCAGCAGCTCGCCCGGCGCACGCGTTGCAAGGGACGAGGGCAGGTATTCCTTGACGGCGACCTGCTGGCCTTCGTTGTCCACTGCCAGGTAAACCACGCCAAAACCGCCGGCCGAGAGCTTGCGCACCACACGGTAGCCGCCTATCACGGTGTCCGGCGGCAACGGGGCTGGTTTGACCTTTGACATAATTTGGATGAAGGGTCCTACGCGACCCGGTTATTCTCGGCAGTCCCGCAACGATCAGGTTAGATATATCCAATGCCAGTTTACAGCATGACCGGCTACGCAAGTGCCCAGCAAACCGCGGCACAAACAGGCGGCGGGCCAGATGCAAAAAGCGCGGCGCAAAGCCGCCTGGGACTGGAGATCCGTTCGGTCAACAGCCGCTTTCTCGACCTGAGCTTCCGCCTGCCCGAGGAGCTGCGACAGCACGAGCCGGCGCTGCGCGAGCTTCTGACGGCAAAACTCAAGCGCGGCAAGGTGGAAGTGCGCGCCGCGCTGGAAAACACCAGCGCCGACGCCCTGCGCGAACCGCCCGTCAAGCTGCTGCAGCGCCTCAACACCCTGCAGGACACCGTACGTTCCTGGCTGCCCGACGCCCGCGCGCTGAGTGTGGCGGACGTTCTGCGGCTATCGGCTACCGGTGAATCCACCGATGTGGACTGGACGGCCGGAGTGACGGAGCTGGCCGCAACAACGCTGGCCGCCCTGATCGCAGCCCGCGAACGCGAAGGCGGCCGCCTCGCAGAGATGCTGCTGGGCCACATTGCCGGGCTGCGCAAGCTCGCTTTGCAGGCCGGCCCCCTGGTGCCCAAACTGGTGGAACAGCAACGCGCCCGCTTCCTGGAGCGCTGGAAGGAAGCCATGGCCCTGGCCGACGGCGCCACCTTGCCCGAGGCTGCGCAGGACCGCGCGCTGACCGAAGCCACGGCCTTTGCCATCCGCATCGACGTGGCTGAGGAACTGACGCGCCTGTCCTCGCACCTGGATGAAATCGAGCGCCTGATCAAAAAGGGCGGCGAAATCGGCAAGCGGCTGGATTTCCTGATCCAGGAATTGCACCGTGAGGCCAATACACTGGGTTCGAAGTCGGCGGCATTGGAAACCACGCGCATTTCCGTCGACATGAAAGTCCTGATCGAGCAGATGCGCGAGCAGGTCCAGAACATTGAATAACCTGCCTGATGGACTACCCCGGTAACCTTTTCGTCGTAGCCGCACCCAGCGGGGCGGGCAAATCCAGCCTTGTGAAAGCACTGCTGGAACTGGACACGCTGGTCCAGCCATCGGTATCCCACACCACCCGCCCGCCGCGTGGCCAGGAAAAGCACGGCCGCGAGTACTTCTTTGCCTCGCCGCAGGAATTCGACTCCATGGTGCTGGCCGGCACCTTCGTCGAGTGGGCGCATGTGCATGGACAGCGCTATGGCACATCGCGCAAGGCGATTGAAGAGAGAATTGCCCAGGGCTCGGACGTGATCCTGGAGATCGATTTCCAGGGCGCCCTGCAGATCAAGCGCATCTTCGCCAACGCGGTGCTGATTTTCATCCTGCCGCCCAGCTGGGAAGAGCTTCGTTCGCGGCTGGAGCGCCGTGGCGAGGATTCGCCGGAGATCATCGAATTGCGCCTGAAAAACGCGGCAATAGAGATGGGGCAGGCCCGGGAGTTTGACTTCGTTATAATCAACGAGTTATTTGAACGCGCGCTGTTCGACCTGAAAGCGATAGTTCACGCCCAGCGGCTTAAATTTTCGGCTCAGCGCCGCGCCCGGGCCGACACCTTCAAAGCCCTCAATATCACCTGACATTTCCGGAGAACTTCATGGCCCGCATTACCGTTGAAGATTGCCTGCAGCAGATTCCCAACCGCTTCCAGCTGGTTCTGGCCGCCACCTACCGTGCCCGCATGCTCAGCCAGGGCCACGCACCCAAGATCGAAAGCAAGAACAAGCCGGGCGTCACCGCGCTGCGCGAGATCGCCGAAGGCAAGATTGGCCTGGAAATGCTCAAGAAGGTCCCCGGCTGAGCCGCAACGCAATACTTTTGCCCCACAAAAAGCACCGTTTCACGGTGCTTTTTTCATTGCGCGCCGCCGCACGCGGGCTCACGCTACATTTAGGACATGAACGCGGTGCTGCAACCTCCTCCCGGTAAAGGCAAGCCGCCTGCACCTGCCCGGCCCAGCCCGGCCGCAGCCAACGCGGCCGCGGCCAGCTTTGCCGCGTTGACCGCCAGCCTCGACTACCTGGACGCCACTGAAGTGGAACAGGTGCGCAAGGCCTACCGGTTCGCCGACGAAGCGCACCTGGGGCAGATCCGCGCCAGCGGCGAGCCCTATATCACCCACCCCATCGCAGTGGCCGCGCAGTGCGCGGAATGGAAGCTGGACGCCCAGGCGCTGATGGCCGCCCTGCTGCACGATGCCATCGAGGACTGCGGCGTCACCAAGCCCGAACTGATCGAACGGTTCGGTGCGCCTGTGGCGGAACTGGTCGACGGTCTGACCAAGCTGGACAAGCTGCAATTCAACACCCGCGAGGAGAACCAGGCCGAGTCGTTTCGCAAGATGCTTCTGGCCATGGCGCGCGACGTGCGCGTCATCCTCATCAAGCTGGCCGACCGTACGCACAACATGCGCACGCTCGACGATGTCCCTCGAGAAAAGTGGACGCGCATCTCGTCCGAGACGCTGGACATCTATGCGCCCATCGCGCACCGCCTGGGCCTGAACCAGACCTACCGTGAACTGCAGGAACTGGCTTTCCGCCACCTGCGGCCGTGGCGCTACGGCGTGCTTTCCAAAGCCGTCACGAAAGCCCGCAACCGCCGCCGCGACCTGATCCAGAAAGTGCAGCGCGACGTCGAAGCCATGTTTGCGCAAGCGGGCATGAACGCGAAGATCTCCGGCCGGGAAAAGACCCTGTATTCGGTCTACCGCAAGATGGACGAGAAGCACCTGAGCTTCGCCCAGGTCACAGACATCTACGGCTTCCGCGTGATCGTGCCAACCATCACCGACTGCTATACCGCGCTGGGCCAGTTGCACCAGGTCTACAAGCCGGTGCCGGGCAAGTTCAAGGACCACATCGCCATCCCCAAGCTCAATGGCTACCAGTCGCTGCACACCACTCTCGTCGGCCCGTCGGGCGTGAACGTCGAGTTCCAGATGCGCACCGAGGCCATGCACGTGGTGGCGGAATCCGGCGTGGCCGCGCACTGGCTCTACAAGGCCAACCAGCCCGACGGCGACGCCGGCGAGCGAATGGGGACCAAGTGGCTGCAGTCGCTGCTGGACATCCAGCACGAGACCCGGGACGCCGCAGAGTTCTGGGACCACGTGAAGATCGACCTGTTCCCGGATGCGGTCTATGTCTTCACGCCCAAGAGCCAGATCATGGCCATGCCCCGCGGTGCCACGGTGGTGGACTTCGCCTATTCGATCCACAGCAACGTGGGCGACCGCACAGTTGCCGCCAAGATCAACGGCGAGCAGGTACCGCTGCGCACCGAACTGAAAAACGGTGACGTGGTCGAGGTCATCACCGCGCCGGTTTCCACGCCCAACCCCGCGTGGCTGGGCTTTGTGCGCACAGGCCGGGCCCGCTCCAAAATCCGCCACCACCTCAAGACCATGGCGCACGCCGAGTCGCAGGAACTGGGCGAGAAGTTGCTGACCCAGGCGCTTCGGGCCGAAGGCATGGAAAAACTGCCGGATGACGATGCCAAGCACCACCCGATCTGGGAAAAGCTCCTGCGTTTCACCGGCAACCGCAATCGCGCGGAGCTGCTGACCGACGTCGGTCTGGGCAAGCGGATCGCCAGCATCGTGGCCAAGCGGCTGATGATCCTGCTCGCCGAAATCGGCGAGAAACCCGACGCATTGCTGCTGACACGGGAGCGCTACACGGCGCACGAAACGGTGTCCCAGGGCGCGGTGATGCTGGACGGCAGCGAGAACGCCTCGGTGCAGTACGCCACCTGCTGCCGGCCAGTCCCAGGCGACGCCATCGTTGGATACCTGGGCCGGGGCGAAGGCCTGGTGGTCCACGTGGAAACCTGTTCAGTCGCACGGCGGCTCCAGCACAAGGACAGCGAGCGCTTCATTGGCGTTGAATGGTCGGACGAGCCGGTACGGCCTTTCGAGACCAGCATCCTGGTCACGGTGGCCAATGGCAAGGGCGTCCTGGCGCGGATCGCCGCCGCGCTGGCCTCGGCCGAAGCCGACATCACCCACGTGGACATGGGCGACGAGGGCGCCCAGGATGCGACCGACCTGCGCTTTGTGATTGCCGTGCGGGACCGCACGCACCTGGAGGCCGTGCTGCGCAACATCAAGCGCACGTCCTCGGTCATGAGGGCGCAGCGTGTGGTGCCCGCAGGCGCGGCAGGGTCGGGCTAGGTCTTAACCGCGCCGGGCGTTTCCGGGTACCGGACTGCCAGCACTTCAACCTCCTGGACACCTGCCGGTGTCATCAGTTTGACGACATCGCCCGTCCTGGCCTTGAGCAGCGCCCGCGCGATGGGGGAAATCCAGCTCACCTGGCCCTGGGCGCTGTCAGCCTCGTCGATTCCCAGGATGGTGATGGTGCGCTCAAGGCCGCTCGCCTCTTCCACATAGGTGACCGTGGCGCCGAAGAAGACCTGGTCGCTGCCATGGTGCAGCGATGGATCGGTGATTTCAGCGATTTCCAGGCGCTTGGTCAGGAAGCGTATCCGCCGGTCGATCTCGCGCAGGCGCTTCTTGCCATAAAGGTAATCACCGTTTTCCGACCGGTCGCCGTTGCTGGCCGCCCAGTGCACGATCTCGACCACCTTGGGCCGCTCCTCGTCGATCAGGCCGAGCAGTTCGGTCTTCAGGCGCGCGTAACCCCCCGGCGTGATGTAGTTCTTGCCGCCCGTAGGCAAGCCGGGCAGCGAGATGTCTTCATCCTCGTCGTTGTCGGTTTCGCGGGTAAACGCCTTGCTCATGCAGCAAGCATAGCGGCGGGCGGCGCGCGCCGGGGCGCTTGTCCTACAGCGGCTTCAGCGCAATCCTATTTGCGGTGAGGTGCTTGCCATCCATCATCTGTTGCAAGATCAAGGAGCACCGCCATGGCCGTTCACGAAGCCCGCCCCGTCATCAACCCGACTGCGGAAGACGCGTACTGGCGCCAGGCCTTCTGCGACGAGCCGTACCACCAGACCGGCCTGGGGTTTGACGACTACAGCCCGGCATACCGCGTGGGCTATACCGGGCCCTTGCGGCGCAACGGGACTTTTGAGGCGCTTGAACCGCAACTGCAGCAGGACTGGAACCAGGTCAAGGGACGTTCGCGCCTGCCCTGGCCGCAAGCGCGGCAGGCCATGCGGGCGGCCTGGGAACGGGTCGCGGAACCCCTGGAACACACGGCCTGACACGCGCTATCGGGGGCCAAAAGAAAAACGCCGCCAGTGGAAAACCACTGGCGGCGTCGTCTTTTTGGTGCGGCTGGCAGGAATTGAACCCACGACCCCTTGGTTCGTAGCCAAGTACTCTATCCAACTGAGCTACAGCCGCTAAGCCTTCGAGTATACCAGTTTGGTAGGACGTGTTGGACTTGAACCAACGACCAAAGGATTATGAGTCCTCTGCTCTAACCAACTGAGCTAACGTCCCGCCCGAAGCGCCGATTGTAGGCGGCCTACTTGTTGTGGCTCAGCGCGTTGCTCACCAGCTTGGAAGTGATGTCCACGATCTGGATCATCCGGTCGTACGGCATCCGGGTGGGGCCGATCACGCCCAGCGTGCCGACGATCTGGCCGTCCACTTCATACGGGGCGCTCACGATGGACAGTTCCTCAAACGGCACGACCTTGCTTTCGCCGCCGATATAGATGCGTACGCCTTCGGCCTGGCTGGAGACGTCGAGCAGGCGCATCAGCTGGGTTTTCTGCTCGAACAGCTCGAACGCCCGGCGCAGGTGCCCCATGTCGCTGGAAAAATCGCTGACCGCCAGCAGGTTGCGCTCACCAGAGATGACGACCTCTTCCTGCGCCTGCATCGCCTCGGAGCTCGCGTCCACTGCCGTCTGCATCAGCTTGCCGATCTCGCTGCGAAGGCTGTCGACTTCTTTCTTCAGGCGCTCGCGCACCTGTTCGATGGCCATGCCGGCGTAATTGGCGTTCAGGAAATTCGCCGCCTCGACCAGTTGCGACTGGGTGTAGTCGGCGTCGGTGAACACCACCCGGTTCTGCACATCGCCCTCCGGCGAAACGATGATCACCAGGAAACGCTTCTCCGACAGCCGCAGGAACTCGATATGGCGGAACACCGAGGTGCGCCTGGGCGCCATCACCACGCCGACGAACTGCGAGAGGTTGGACAGCAGGTGCGCCGCGTTGGCGATGACCTTCTGGGGTTGGTCGGCCGCCAGGGCCGGCGTGGCCAGGTGCTCGCGCTGGGCCGTCAGCATCGTGTCTACGAAGAGCCGGTAACCACGGGCAGTGGGGATGCGGCCTGCCGAGGTGTGGGGACTGGCGATCAGGCCCAGCTCCTCCAGGTCGGACATCACGTTGCGGATCGTGGCGGGGGAAAGCTCAAGGCCTGAGGCGCGCGACAGGGTACGGGAGCCCACGGGCTGGCCATCGGCGATGTAGCGTTCGACCAGCGCTTTCAACAACAACTTGGCACGATCGTCGAGCATGTTTAAAAGGTGTTTCCTGATTTTAATGATGTAATTTGCCGATGAAATCCCAATTCCGCCACGTCGCGCTGATCGGCAAGTACCACGTCGCGGCATCGGGAAACACCTCGGGTGGCCGCGCCGCACTGGAAGACATTGCCCACTTCCTGGCCGACCAGGGCTGCGAGGTCGCGATCGAGCGTGAAACCGCAGCAAATACCGGCATCACCGGGTACACCATACTCGACGTGGCCGGAATCGGCGAGCAATGCGACCTGGGCCTGGTGGTAGGCGGCGACGGAACCATGCTGGGTATTGGCCGGCAGCTGGCCCGCCACGGTGTTCCCCTGATCGGCATCAACCAGGGGCGGCTGGGGTTTATCACCGACATCCCGCTGGACAACTACAGGACGACCCTCACGCCCATGCTCCGCGGCGAATTTGAGGAAGACCACCGCAGCATGATGCATGCGCGCGTGGTGCGCGATGGGCACTGCGTGTTCGACGCCCTGGCCATGAACGACGTGGTGGTCAACCGCGGCGCCACGTCGGGAATGGTGGAACTGAGGGTGGAAGTCGATGGCCATTTCGTTGCCAACCAGCGCGCGGACGGACTCATCATCGCCTCGCCTACTGGTTCGTCCGCCTACGCGCTGTCGGCGGGCGGCCCGCTGCTCCACCCCTCCATTCCGGGCTGGGTCCTGGTACCGATTGCACCGCATACGCTGTCCAACCGCCCTGTGGTGCTGGCCGACCAGGCCGAGATCGCCATCGAGCTGGTGTCGGGCCGGGATGCCAGTGCCAATTTCGACATGCAGTCGCTGGCATCGCTCTTGCTGGGCGACCGCATCACCGTTCGACGTTCGCAGCACCGGGCGCGTTTCCTGCATCCCAAAGGATGGACTTACTTCGACACACTTCGCAAGAAGCTGCACTGGAACGAGGGCGTCGCCTGACATGAGCCTCAAACGAATCACCCTGCGCGATTTCGTCATCGTGCGCGAACTGGAACTGGACCTGTCGTCGGGCTTTACCGTACTGACCGGCGAGACCGGCGCGGGCAAGTCGATCCTGATCGACGCGCTGCAACTCGTGCTGGGCGCCCGGGCGGAAGCCGCAGTCGTGCGCGAAGGCGCGCCGCGAGCCGACATCAGCGCCGAATTTGACCTTGTGCCAGATCTTGAGTCCTGGCTCGACGAGGCGGGATTCGACCGGAGCGACGCCTTGCTGCTTCGCCGCAGCATCGACAGCCAGGGCAAGAGCCGGGGCTGGATCAATGGCAGCCCGGCCACGGCAACGCAGCTGCGCGAACTCGGCGACACTCTTGTGGACATCCACGGCCAGCATGCCTGGCAGAGCCTGACGCGCCCCGAGTCGGTCCGGTCACTGCTGGACGGGTATGCGGGCATTTCGACGCAGGCCTTGCAGCAGCTGTGGCACCAGTGGCGGGTCGCCCAGAAGAACCTGACCGATGCGCGCGGCGCGCAAGATTCTCTACAACGCGAACGCGAGCGCCTTGCCTGGCAAATCGGCGAAGTGGAAAAGCTTGCCCCTGGCCAGGACGAATGGGACGAACTCAACACCGATCACGGCCGGCTTGCCAATGCCCAGGCCTTGCTTGAGGCAGCGCAGGGTGCCCTGGATGCACTGGAAGGCGATGACGCGGGTGCCACCCGCAGCCTGTCACAGGCGCAGACGCTGCTGCAAACGCAGGAGGGCGTGGAACCCGCCTTTCGTGAGCTGGCACAGGTGCTGGCATCAAGCCTGGCACAGGCGGAGGATGCCGTTCATACACTGAACACCTACCTTCGCAGGACCGAACTCGACCCCAAGCGCCTTGCCGAGCTCGACGAGAGAATGTCGCAATGGATGTCGCTGGCACGGCGTTACCGGCGCACACCCGCAGAGCTGCCCGCACTGCTCTCGTCCTGGAGGGAAGAGCTGGGCCGGCTTGATGCCGCCGCTGATCTCGCGGCCCTGGAGGGTGCAGAGCAGAGGGCTTTGACGGCTTACCAGGCCGAGGCGCGCAGCCTGTCAAAGGCACGCACAAAGGCCGCCCCGCAACTGGCCAAGGCAGTAACTCTCGCCATGCAGGGCTTGGGCATGCAGGGTGGGCGCTTCGAAGTCTCGCTGGAGAAGCTTGAACAGGCTTCGCAGAGCGGACTCGAAGAGGTGGCGTTCCTTGTCGCCGGGCATTCCGGCAGTACGCCCCGGCCGGTGGGCAAGGTTGCCTCCGGCGGCGAGCTGTCGCGCATCGCGTTGGCCATCGCTGTGACCACCAGCCAGCTTGGCGTGGCGCAAACACTCATTTTTGACGAGGTTGATTCCGGTGTCGGCGGCGCAGTCGCAGAGACTGTGGGCCGGCTGATGAAGCAATTGGGCCGAGACCGGCAGGTCCTGGCCGTGACGCATCTGCCGCAGGTAGCCGCCTGCGCCGACCACCACCTGGTCGTCTCCAAGCAACGCGATTCGAAGTCTGTCCAGAGCGGCGTTGCCGCAGTGCATGGCGAGCAAAGGGTCGCCGAGGTTGCACGCATGCTCGGAGGCGAACGCCTGTCGGGTACCACGCTTGCGCACGCGAAGGAAATGCTGGGGCTGGCATGACGCTGGAGGTCGTTCTCATCACCGGCATGTCGGGCTCGGGCAAGTCCGTAGCCCTGCATGCGCTGGAAGATGCGGGCTACTACTGTGTCGACAACCTGCCGCCGGAACTGCTTCTGTCGTTCGTCGCCCTGGAACAGCAGTCAAAAGCCACCCGGGTGGCGATCGCCATGGACGTGCGAAGCGCCACCTCGCTTCCACTTGTTCCGGAACAATTGCGCGGACTGCGCAGCCAGGGGGTAGTCATCAGGCCGCTCTTCCTGGATGCCACCACCGATACCCTGGTGCGGCGATTTTCGGAAACCCGGCGCCGTCACCCGCTTTCGGCCAATGCCGAGGCCGAACCCGGCCGCGTCGCCGGAGACCGCCAGCGAGCGCTGGTCGAATCGATAGAGCTTGAGCGAGAGTTGCTGGCCGACCTGCGCGAGCAGGCGCATGTGATTGACACCAGCATCATCCGCTCGTCCCAGCTGCAGGCACACGTCAAGTCGCTACTGTCCGCACCGGTCAGCCAGCTCACCCTGGTATTCGAATCGTTCGCCTTCAAGCGTGGCATACCTGTGGATGCCGACTATGTATTCGACGTGCGCATGTTGCCCAATCCGCACTACGAGCCCGCGCTGCGCGACCTCACAGGCCGCGACAAGCCCGTGGTTGACTTCCTGCTGCGCCATGCGGATGTGGAGCAGATGTACAGCCACATCGAGCACTTCCTCAACCGGTGGCTGGAACCGCTTGCGCGCGACCACCGCAGCTACGTCACCGTGGCCATCGGCTGTACTGGCGGGCAACACAGGTCGGTATTCCTGGTTGAACGCCTCGCGCAGTCGTTCGGCCAGCGTTGGACCACATTGCGGCGGCACCGCGAACTCGATGCCCTGTAAAGACGCGTCACGCTGCTGATTCGAGCAGCCGGCGTATGGGTGCGGGCAATCCAAGTCCCGGCCACTGAGCGGCATCGAACCATCCGCCGTCCTGTCGATCCAGCGCGGATTGGGGTACACAAGCACTCACTGGATGCAAGTGCAAGTCCTTGTGCGTGAGCACGTGCTTGAACGCAATACCGTCGCGCGCACCGCTTCTGGACTGTCGAGGCAACACGGCTTCAAGCGTCTCCCGGCTATCGAAGACAGGCAGACAGTAGAGCCCGGCCCAGACTCCGGGCGTGGGCCGCTTTTCAAGCCAGACCTTGCCCTGCGGGTTGCGTGCATCCAGGAGCCAGATCGACTGGGCCGTCCGCTTGAGCTTGCGTGTCTTCACTGGATAGGCGCCAGGCGTCCCCTGCCCGTGGGCAACGCAAAGCTCCCTGACCGGGCAAATCAGGCAATGGGGACTGCGGACAAGGCAAACCGTGGCTCCAAGGTCCATCAAGCCCTGCGTGTAGCGGGGCATGGACTCACGCAGCGAGCGCGTCGGCAGGAGCGCGTCTGCCTCGCCCCAAAGGGCCCGCTCATTGGCGGTCACTGCCAGGTCCGCGCCGAACCCCCGAAACCGGGCGAGCACCCTTTTGACGTTTCCATCCAGGATGGCTACGCGTTCGCCATAACAGAATGAAGCGATTGCGGCGGCAGTCGAGCGCCCTATGCCGGGCAGGGTCTGCAGCAGCTGCGCGCTACGGGGGAATTCTCCGCCATGGTCGGAGACAACTTCCTGCGCGCAGCGGTGCAGGTTTCGGGCGCGGCTGTAGTAGCCCAGCCCGCTCCACAGGGCGAGCACGTCGTCCTGGCTGGCTGCAGCCAGTGCAGCCACGTCGGGGAAGCGATCAAGGAACCGGTCGAAATAGTCCAGTACCGTCGTTACCTGCGTCTGTTGCAGCATGATTTCGGAGAGCCACACACGATAAGGGTCGCGCGTGTTCTGCCAGGGAAGGGTATTGCGCCCGTGCGCCTCCTGCCAGCGCACGACGCGGCTGGCGAAATCCGCCTTCATGCGCTCTGAAGGGCGGCTTCCGGCTCGGCGCTGTTGGCCGCAGGCGTATTGATCAGGTGCGCGGTCAGCTCGGTCAGCTT
This sequence comes from Sphingobacterium thalpophilum, assembly GCA_943369045.1. GTDB lineage: Bacteria > Pseudomonadota > Gammaproteobacteria > Burkholderiales > Burkholderiaceae_C > Ramlibacter. The sequence goes on along the minus strand of CALRME020000002.1, from coordinate 3,281 downwards.
GGCATCGAGCTGGTCAAGCGCCGTTTCCTGGGATTCAATCTCGCCGATGCGGTCGTCCAGTCCGGTCGCGGCCTGCTGGATACGTTCGATCGCTTCAATACGCCGGCCAAAATTTCGCCGGCGCTCACGCAACTGGGCATCCAGCTGGGCTGCCGCCGATTTGTTCCAGAGCTCGACCTCGCCCAGCGCAGACTCATACACCACCCGAAGCCGCGTCGCCAGGGCCCGCACCAGCCGATCGGCGAATTCAGGCTGCGCCAGCTTGAGTGCATTGCCTACGCCCAGGTACTGGTTGTGGCTGCGCTCCACCAAATCGAGGTCGCGCTCATAGCGGGCCAGGTCAGGCTCCTTGGGTGCCTGAAGGGAGAAGCCGTATTCGGCATTCAATTGCCGGAATGTGCCCGTGAGCATCGACTGAATTTCACCGCTTGTGGACTGGGCCTTGCGCAACCCGGCGCGGAGCCGTTCAAAGGTCTGGCCGTAGGCTTTCTTGACGCCCAGCTTGATACCGGGCTGGCGCAACGCGGCGGTCAGTTCTGCCATCTCCGCTTTGAGCGTGCTGGTGCCCAACAGGCTGAACACTTCACGAAGCAGCTTGAGGTGGACCGAACGGACCGCATGGATCTTGGAGCCGCTGACGTCAAAATCACCCTGCTCCTGCTCGATACGCGACCGCATGTGCTTGATGACGGAAACATTCTTGCCCCGCAGGCCCTTGAGTTCCTGCATCTGCTCGGCAAGATCGCGGCGCCGGATGCTGATGGCACGCCCTGCCTCCACCCGCAACTCGGAGATGCCGCCGCCTACTGCAGAGCGCAATATCTTCTGCCTCTGGCCCATCACGCCCTGGCTGAGTGCCCGCTCCAGAACCGGCAACTGGCTGGCATGGAGCAACTCGGCATCGTCGTTGACCTTGGCGACCAGTCCCTTCTGGGCGGAAACAGGAATGCCCTGTTCCTTGGGCAAGCCGAGAATCTCGGCTGAAGTAGCCCGTTGGCGCTCGATCTGGGCCTGGATCTGCGCGGGTGTGCTCAGCGAATCCCACATCGTGTCGATCTTGTTGAGCACCACCAGACGCGAATCGGTGTTGTCCGCTTCGGTAATCAGGTGTTCACGCCAGATGGACAGGTCAGACTTGGTCACGCCCGTATCGGCAGCCAGGATGAATACAACCGCATGGGCCTGCGGAATCAGGTTGACCGTCAATTCCGGCTCTGCGCCGATGGCATTCAGCCCGGGGGTATCGAGGATGACCAGGCCCTGCTTGAGCAAGGGATGGGCAATATTGATCAACGCATGGCGCCATTTCGGGACTTCCACCAGTCCGTCAGCGTTAACCATGGGATTGTCTTCAGGCACGTCGTCATGCCAGAAACCCAGCGCCTTGGCCTCTTCCTTGGTCACATAGCGAACTTCGGCGACCTTTTCGAACGCGGCCGCCAGTTGTGTCGGGTCGTTCACATCAAGATCGACACGCGTCCATTTCTCGGGGACCGCACGCCACTCCATCAGGGCCTGGGGCTGCAACCGCGTCTCAATCGGCAACAGGCGCAGGCACGGCGGGACCTCGGCGTCGTAGCCCAGTTCGGTCGGGCACATCGTCGTGCGGCCCGCGCTTGCTGGCATGATGCGGCGCTTGTAACCGGCAAAGAAAATGGCGTTGATGAGCTCGGACTTGCCGCGGGAAAATTCAGCAACGAAGGCCACCATGACCTTGTCAGAGCGCATCTGGCTCTCGAGGCGCTTGAGCCGCTCTTCCACAGCGGAGTCAAGCAACTCGTGGTCCTTGAGCCATTCCGAGAGCAATTTAAGGCGCAGGGCAAACTCACGCCGCCACGCGCCGTGCTGGTCAAATTGCTCGTTGAAGGAAGTGCCCACTGGATCCCCGGATTGACATTGAATATAGCACCGCGCCGCCGGCCAGCGCTCAGGGCTTCTGGCAATGGCCGCAGAAGTAAGTGGCTCGCTGTCCCTGCCGGATCAGCCTGACCGGCTCACCGCAAACGCGGCACGGCTGGCCGGCGCGGCCGTAGACCATCGCGTCGAGCTGGAAGTAGCCCGATTCGCCTTGCGCATTGGAGAAGTCGCGCAAAGTGCTCCCCCCTTTTTCCACAGCCCTCGTCAGAACGTCACGCACCGCCGCGTGCAGCTTTCCTGCCCGCGGGAGACTGATGCCTGAGGCGCGCGCCGTGGGGCGGATGCCTGCGAGGAACAGGGCTTCGGACGCATAGATATTGCCTACGCCGACCACAAGGTCGCCGGCAAGGAGCACCTGCTTGACAGGCGCGTTGCGGCGCTTGAGCCCGGAGTGGAAGGTCCGGGCATCGAAGCTGGCGGAAAACGGTTCGACTCCGAGTTTGCCCAGGAGCTTGACTGCCGTGGGGGCTTCTTCGCCTGCGGCATGCACCACTGCGCCGAAGCGGCGCGGATCGTGCAGGCGCAACACGCCGCGATCGGTGTCAAGGTCAAAGTGGTCGTGTGCGCCGGGCGGCGGGTGGGAAAGGGCAAAGCTGAGGCTCCCCGACATACCAAGATGCAGCAGCAGGATGCCCTCGTCGAGATCGACCACCAGGTATTTTCCACGCCGGCGCACCCCCAGCACCCGCCGGCCCGCCAGCTCATCGGGATCAACGCCCAGCGGCCAGCGCAACGGCTTGCCCAGGCGCACCGCGGCAATCGTGGCCCCGGCGATGCGGTCGGCAAAGCTCAGGCGGGTGACTTCAACCTCTGGTAGTTCGGGCATGGGGTTAACGGGCTTGGATTATTATGATTTGATGCAGCCATTCCATCGTGTCGTTCCCGGCGTATTTTTGTTTCTTGCGCTGTGCGTCCAGGCGCAGGTTCCGGACACTCAATCGCGTGAGTCACCGCCGGGGGCAACGCCGCTGGATGCAGAACTGTTTTACCAGCTGTTGCTCGGGGAACTGAACGCCCGCGGCGAAGAGCCGGCTGCGGGCTATGCCTTGATGCTTGATGCGGCGCGCAAGACAAATGACGCAGCTCTCTACCAGCGGGCTGTGGACATCGCCTTCCAGGCCCGGTCTGGCGATTCCGCCTTGCAGGCGGCTCGCGCCTGGAGAATGGCGCAGCCAACCTCACGCGAGGCCAATCGGCATGTGCTGCAGATCTTGGTGGCCCTGAACCGGGTAGCCGATACGGTCGAGCCATTGCGTAGCGAGATCACGATTGCCGCGCCGGCTGACCGGATTGCGGTACTGTCCGCGATTCCCCGCATCTACGCGCGGGTGACCGACAAGAAGCTTGCGGCGACCGTTGTCGAG
>CALRME020000001.1:0-34722 GCA_943369045.1 Sphingobacterium thalpophilum | reverse complement strand
GGATCGGCCGGCCAGTCACCGGTGCGGTGAAGCAAAGCCGGGTGTCCGGAAGGTACCAGGGCGATTCGGAGAGGAACGGACGCCCTGCCTCGGGCACCGCTACGGGGTCGACCAGAATCCAGTCGATCTCGGCGACGCCCGTGGTCGCGAAGAACCCCAGCCACGCCACTTGCACCGGGGCAGGACGCCAGGCAAACACTGGCAGGCGGTTGTGGGCCGTATGCCCCGCAAGGTCCACAAGGACATCGATCCTGTCCTCCCGGATCTTCGCCGCCAGCGCCTGGTCATTGAGTGCATTGACGACATGCCATTCCGCGAAATGCGGCTTGATGCGCTCGGTCAACTGGTCACCGCCTGGCCGCGTGGAATAGGCGACAAGTGTCAGGCGCCTGCGATCGAGACAAGACACCACCCCCTCCAGGAAGGCTCCAACGGCATGGTTGCGCAAGTCGCCCGAGACAATCCCCACCCTCAGCGGCCGCCCGCCAGCCGGCACTGGATCGCTCAACCAGCTGGAGTAGGGCCTGGCCTGGGCGGTCATCCAGGCGCCCGAGCGGCGGGCTTCGCGCAGGTAGTCCAGCGGTGCGCATCGCGCATCAAAGCTGAGGGCGTAGAGCCGGTTATGGTGGGCCGGTACATAGTCGGGGTCCAGCTCCATGGCCCGCGCGTAGCTTTCGGCGGCGAGGTCGAGCCGGCCGCGAATCTGCTGGGCGCCGCCCAGGTTGCAATGCGCCAGGACGTTGCCGGGCTCCATGGCAAGAACCTTGTCATAGGCCTCGATCGCGCGAAGAACGTCACCCAGCTTGAAATGCGCCAGCCCAAGGTTGGTCAAAGCCGCCGTATTGGATGTATCGAGCTGTGCGGCGCGCTCGAACTGCGTGATCGCGTCCTGGAACTCGTTGGCCACAAGGTGCAGGTTGCCACTGAAAAAGTGGAACTCCTGGCTGCCGGGCGCAAAGGTGTCACCGCCTTCGAGCACGCGTCGCGCTTCGCCCGTTTCGCCTGCCTGCGCAAGCGCCACGCACAGGTCGCGCCGGCACTCCGGGAAGTCGGGCTTGATCGCAAGCGCCTGGCGCAGGCGTTGCGTTCCGTCCTTGACGTTGCCGCGGCCCAGTTCAAGCCCTCCCAGGATGTAATGCGCGTCGTGCAACGAGGGATCGATGGCCAACGCGGCGTGCAGCGGGGCCGGCACTTCGTCATGACGACCTTGCGCCAAGAGCGCGAAGCCCAGGTTGAGAAGTACCTTGGCGTTGCCAGGATCGGCCGCACTGGCTTGCCGGTACAGTGACTCCGCCTCCTGCGGAAGCCCTTCGTCCAATGCGGAGTTGCCACGGACACGCAGGATTTCGGCCTGCTCGGCCCCTGTGGCCGATGCGTCGCCATGCTTTGCAGCGGAGGCCGTGGAAAACCTGGTTGTGAGCCAGCGCAGCATGTTGCCCCTGCTCAGATTTTGGTGACCAGCCAGTCGGTGAGCCGGTCAATGTATGCGTCGTCGTAGCCGGCATCTTTCAAGGCCCACTTGAACGCATTGCCCAGCTGCGCTGTCTTGTAGACGTTGAGCTTGTGGTTCTGCTTGAACTGCACGATCTGCAGCTCCATTTTCTGCAACGTCTCCCCAGTGCGGGAAGCGAACTTCTTCTCAGTCACCTTGAGGTCCAGTGGCACCTTTCCAGCATAAAACCGCGCAAGCGATTCGCCGAACTCCTTCGCAGCGCGCGCGTCGAGCCAGCCGATCATGGAGACGTCATTCCTTCCATTGCGGCCAGACGACTGCGCGCAGTTCCGGCTGCCTGTTGGCTTCGTAAAGCCACACCCGCTGCAAGTATGCGTAGCGGTCGGCGGCGGTGACTTTGGCGAGCTTGGCAATCCATATGAGCGCTTGGTCCGGTTGGTTGTTCAGCGTCAGCGCCCGGATCAGGTTGAACAGGGTGGCTTCGCTGGGAAACGAGTTTGCCAGATCGCGGGCGGATTGCACCTGCACGGCATTCTGCGGACCCGCAACTTCGGTTCTCATGGAACGGATGTATTCCCTCAGCTGTGTCAGCATGACGGTCTCGGGGGGTGCCAGGGGTGGTTTCTCGCTCAGCCCGGCCCGCTCGAAACGAAGGGCGAAGAAGTTGGCCTCGACCTCCAAGTAGTCGCGCGCCAGAAATCCCAGCAGCAAGGCGGCGGCGAAAAATGCGGACAGCAGAATGCCGCGTCCACTCCTGCGGGCAAAGGCACCGCGCCGTCCATCGAGGATGCCCATTACCAGACCCGTCGGGAGCAGGAAACTCGCGTAGTGCAGCGGCAGCTCGGTCATGCTGTGCCAGCCAACGGCGCCTATGAACACCACCAGCAGGGCGCCTTCTGGTTCCGAGACGCGCCATGCGCGCGTACCAAACCAGGTCACGATGGCGCCCACAAGCAGCGCCCCCAGCGGTATGCCGCACCACAGCAATAGATCGAGGAACAGGTTGTGGGCATGGAAAAAGTAGCCGCCGAGCGCAGGATGGTCCTGCGCAACAACCAGTTGCGCGCGCGCGGTTTCACTCCAGCCATAGCCCCACCACGGACTCTGGAGCACGGCATCGGCAAAGATCGAGTAGGCCAGGCGCCGCACCTCGTTCTGCGTCTTCTCCAGCATGTTGACCGTAACCAGGTCGCGAAGCAGGTATTCGTTGATCGAATCCATGTTGCCCAGGCAAGCGAGGTAGTAAATCGCCAGGAGCGTGACCAGCAAGGCCGTGCGGCGGTAGCGGCCGCCTCCGCGCAGCGGGCGCCAAAGCCAGGCGGCGATCGCAACCACGACGATGGTTGCGCTTGCCGTTCGGGAATGCGCCAAGGCAATTCCAAATAGCAGGTAAGCGGCCATGAAAAGGGCTACCGGCGCCCCGATGACACGCTTGTGCACACCCCAGGCGCAGGCCACCAAGCCCCATATGAGAAAAGTGGCCAACTGGTTGGGCTGTGCAAAGTTGCCAAACGGGCGCGAACTCGGGCTGGGGATCAGCCAGGCCGTATTGCCGTGGCCCTCGACCAGCCATTGGTAGAGCTGAACGCCAACCGACAGGATTGCGGCGGCACCGATGGCCAGGAACAGGCCGTCGGCCGCCTGGCCGGGAGCCAGGCGCTCCCATTGGCTGCCGACAATCAGCGCGAGCGCGAATCCCAGCAGATAGGCGCCGTTGATCCATGCCTGGCCGGCAAAGGGCAGCAAGCCGAAGGCGTACTGGAGAAATGGAACGCCTACCAAGGCCAACGCGCCCAGTGACAACCACGGCCAGTCGACCGTGCGTGACTTCCATATCACGACCGACGCAGCCAGGCCCATCATGACTGCAATCCACAAATCACTCTGGAAGTTGCGCCACGGAAGATAGTGGTTCGGCAGTAGCCAACCGAGCGAGAGAAAGATCGCCCACATGCCTAGCCACAGACTGTTCAGCGGCGCACTGGTAGGGCGAGGATGCGGCATCGAGAGCGAAATGTGCGGGACCATCAAGTGACGTTACAAAACAAAAAGCCCTCGATTGAGGGCTTTTTGGAACCAAGCCGCTGAATTAACGGCAGCTGGCGGGACGGTACTTTTGCAGAACCGTGCCACCGCAAGTCCAGGTGACCTGACCGGAAGCGTAGGAGCCGCTCATGTAAATGTTGCTGCCCGTGATGTTGGCGTCGCCTTGGGCGGTCGCGATGACGCTGGAGCCATCCCAGCCCACGCTGGCCACGTACTTGGAGGCCTGCGTTTGCACGGTGACGCTGGTGGACGCGGGAAGTGCGCTCAGGGTCGCAGCGGCTTCGGACACAGCCGTCTTGGCAGACGAAGCCGCCAGCATCAGTTCAGACACCTTGGCGCGCACGGTGTAGTCTTGGTAGGCCGGCAGGGCGACGGCAGCCAAGATACCGATAATCGCAACCACGATCATCAGTTCGATCAGGGTAAAACCCTTCTGGATAGAACGCTTCATAAAAGACTCCTCTGTAAAAAATGGGGTCATGACATTGAGCAGATTCCGTGCCAATCGTCGAATGCGCCCAAATCGTGCGTTTGTGCCGGAAATCAAGCCCCCGGATGGCAAATTTGGGTTTCACATTGGCCAGGCGATGACATTTTTGTCCGTAAGTGGCCGTTACTTGATGCAAACCGAGCGGACTTGCTTCAAGTCTGTCATCCCCAGCATGATTTTTTCCATGCCATCCATCTTGAGCGTGCGCATGCCGGACTCCACTGAAGCCGAAAACAACTCGGCGACGCGGGCTCGCTCCTGAATCAGTTTCTTGATGCCATCCTCGGCAATCAGGAGTTCGTGCAGGCCAATGCGTCCCTTGTAGCCACCCTTGTTGCACTTGTCGCAGCCAACGGCCCGGTAAAACTTCAGTTTTCCCTCATGGCCATACAGCTTGACCCAGCTTTCATAGAGCTTCTTGGCTTCGCCCGCGTAGTCAGCTTTCCAGGCACTGGTATGTCGAAGCTCTTCCGCGTATTCGGCAACGAAGGTCTTGATTTCTTCACCGTCGGGGAAGTACTCTTCCTTGCAGTCGCAAAGGCGCTTGGCCAGACGTTGCGCCAGGATGCCAAGCAGCGCGTCGGCGAAGTTGAAGGGATCCAGGCCCATGTCTACCAATCGCGTGATGGATTCTGGTGCGGAGTTGGTGTGCAGCGTGGAAAACACAAGGTGGCCCGTCAGCGAAGCCTCGACGCCCATCGACACCGTTTCCTTGTCCCGCGACTCGCCCACCATGATGATGTCCGGGTCGGCCCGCAGGAATGCTCTCATCACCAGCGCAAAATCGATGCCGGCCTTCTTGTTGACTTGTACCTGGCGCAAACCCTTCTGCGTGATTTCAACAGGGTCTTCGGCCGTCCATATCTTGGTGTCTGGCGTGTTCAGGAATTTCAGGATCGAATGCAGCGTTGTGGTCTTGCCCGACCCGGTCGGTCCGCAGACATAGAAAAGCCCGTAAGGCTTGCTCACGGTTTTTTCAAGCCGCTCCTTGTTGTGCGGCGTGAGGCCCAGCTTCTCCAGGGGAATGGGTTCCCCGGCCGCCAGGATACGCATGACGACGTCCTCAACCCCGCCCGAAGAGGGAATGGTAGCTACCCGCAGTTCGATGTCCAGGGGACCGAATTTCTTGAACTTGATCTTGCCGTCCTGGGGCTTGCGCTTCTCGGAAATGTCCAGGTCGCACATGATCTTCAGGCGCGTCACCATGGCCTGCCGGAAATGCGACGGCACTTCGATGTACGGCTGCAAGCTGCCGTCAATGCGGAACCGGATGCCGGTTTTGGCCTTGCCTGGCAAGGGCTCGATATGGATATCCGACACCTTCAGGTTGTACGCGTCGATGATCACCTTGTTGACGAACTTGACCAGCTCGTTGTCCGCCGCGGCTGACTCGAGTGAGCTATCGTCCCCGCTCTCGTCGTCAATCGGCGCACTGAGGTCCGCCAGCATCTCGTCGATCGAGCCGCCTTCAGAACCCGCGCCGTAGAGCTGGCTGAGCGTCTCTTCAAACTCGGTCTGCGTCGTTACGCGATAGGAAAATTTCGTCAGGCGCGGAAAGACCTGCGGAACAATGCGTGAGCCCCTCACCGCCTCAGGATCCATGCACATGACGACAAGGCCCTCGGGTGACTCCTCAAGCGGAATCCAGCCCTGCTCCTCGATGAATTCGCGCTTGAGCGGGCCGTGCAGCATTTCCGAGCGAATGCGCCCACTGTTGAACGCTTCGTATTGCACACCGAAGAACTTGGCAAGCGAAGGACCTATCTGGGCCGGCCGTATCTGGAACTCTGCCATCAGCATGTGTTCGACCGGCTTGGCCTCCTCACGGGCCCGCTGGATGCACTGCTGCAACTCATCGGCCGTCAACACGCCGTCCGCCACCAAGCCGTCGTACTTGGTGGCCTTGCGCCTGTTGCCGTCTTCAGCCTTCTGCATGCGCTGCCGGATGGCAGTCGCCAGTGTCTTGCATAGTTGAGTAGCGCCTTCGACTTCGAGATCACCAAAAGGCTGGTCACTCTTGTTGTTGATGACCTGCAACACGCCGTGGAGGTTCGTGCCGTCCAGGATCGGGACCACCAGCATCTGCTTGGTCCGGTAGCCTGAACGCTTGTCCACTTCCTTGAGAAAACTCAGCGTTGGATGAATGCGCTTGAGCGCCTCGTCGTCATAGACATCCGGGATGTTGAGCATCTGCTTGCTGAATGCCGCGTAGCCCGCGATGCTTTGTGCGCTGATGGGGAGCTTCAGATCCTTGCTCGTATTGAGCCCGGTCTTGAGCTTCGAGATGATGGCGCTGCGGTCTTCGTTGATGGCATAGAGCGTCAGTCGATCCGCATTGAACAGCTTGCAGATGTCCTGGCTCGCCTCCAGGATGATCTGGTCTATGTTCTCGGTCTCATGGATACGTGTGGTGACCTGCTGCAATTGCCGGTAGAAAAGCGCCTCGAACGATACCCCCCGCTTTTCAGGCGGCAGCATCTGGGAATCGAAAAACGCCTGCTCGGAGTCTTTTTCAGCTCCTGGTGGCTTGAGGACGGCACTCATAGATCGAACTCCTGGCCCGCGCGAAGCCAGCGGATGTCGTGGGTGACATTGGGTCCGAAGGGCTGGGTCTGGTCGAACTTCTGGATCTCGGCCATGATGAGGTCGGTTTCCGCAGGCTTCGTGTGCGTGATGTAGATGGGAAAGCTTTTCCCCTTGTCGATGCAGTCGAGTTCTTCGGCAAGTGCGTGCGGCGACAGGTGGAGGCTGCGCCTCGCCAGATCTTTCTCGCGGTTGCTGAAAGCCGTCTCAATGACGAGCGCCGCAACGTTCATCTGGTTGATTCGGCGCCAGAACGCCGGATTTCGTTCGGTATCGCCCGTGAAAACCCAGCAACCGCGGCCGGATGTCACGGCGTACCCCACCGCAGGCACCGTATGAACAGCGGGCAGGACTTCGATGCGCTTGCCCGTGATGTCCAGCGTCTGTCCGACCTGAACTTCATGGAACGTAATGAACGGGGCCTGGGGCGTCGGAATCCGGCTGAAGTCCGGCCAGATGACATTGTTGAAGACATGGGCCTTGAGCGCCTCTATCGTGCCCGGCAAGGCATGGATCTTTACGGGTGACGTGCGCTGGGACGCGATGGCGTCAACCATCAGGGGCAATGCGGCCACATGGTCAAGATGGGAGTGGGTAAGCAACACATGGTTGATGCCCTTCATCTCGTCAAGCGTCAGGTCCCCGACGCCGGTGCCGGCGTCGACGAGCACGTCCCCGTCGATCAGGAAGGACGTCGTACGACAGTCCTTCGCGATCGCACCGGAGCAGCCCAACACGCGGACCTTCATCGCCATTCCTTACTTGGTTTCAAAGTTGGTTGCGCCATCCCATTCGGGATCAAACGGCAACAGCCTCATTGAGGCTACACGCTCGGAATACAGTTCGTAAAGGTATTTTTTTGCATTCATCCGGGTCAGGTTCAGGAGATTGAGATCGCATTGGTCCCAATCCTGGGCCCTGTACGCCTTGAGGAAAGCGGCCCAGGTCTTGAGCTCACCCGCATGCTCTTTGTCGAGGCGATCGACAGGCGCCAACGGCCAGAAAATCGCGACGGCCTGCTCCTTGCCCTTGACCCGGACCTTGTCAAGTTCCTGCCACGCGAAATCAGGCGCCAGCTTTCGGGTCGACTCGCTGACCACGATATCCACGCCGTAGGTCTTGGACAGGCCCTCAAGCCTTGAACCCAGGTTTACCGAGTCGCCGATCACTGTATAGCTGCGCCGGATGTCCGAGCCCATGTCGCCCACACACATGGTTCCCGTGTTCAATCCAATCCCGATACCTATCTCGGGTATTCCCTTGGCCCGGTGGTCTTCGTTGATTTTGCGGACCGCATTGGCCATCTCCATTGCCGTCTTGACGGCCAGATGCGCGTGATTCGGCGTGTCGACCGGAGCACCCCAGAAGGCCATGACACAGTCCCCCATGTACTTGTCGATCGTTCCCCGGTTTGCCCGGATCAGATCGGTCAGGCGGCTGAAAACGCCGTTGAGCAGCTCCTGCAGTTTCGTAGGCTCCATTTGCTCGGACATCTTGGTGAAGCCCCGCATGTCGCAGAACATCACAGTCAGCTCCTTGCTGGTGGCCTTCATGCTGTAGCTGTCGGGGTCCTTGACCATTTCGTCAACCAGCTCCGGCGGCACGTAGGTACCGAAAAGGTTGGCGAGTTCACGCTTGGACCGGCTCTCCACAAAATAGCCGTAGCTCATGTTCAGGGCGAAGGCGGTCAGCGCCATCACAAGTGCGGAAGCAAGCGGCAGGACCACGCCAGACCCCAGATAGAGGCTGAAGTTGAGCGCCACCAGCGCCGCGATCACGATGACGCTGGCGGCAACGGCTCGCGTTGCGGAGAAAAGCGGCAGGGCGAATGCGAGCGCAAGGCCCGCGAACACCAGCACCACCACCTCGTAACCCATGGCGTAGTCCGGCTTGACGAAGACCTTGCCATCCAGCAGGCCGGAAATGACGTTCGCGTGGGTTTCTACGCCGGGATAGGTCTCGCCCACGGGCGTAACCCGCAAGTCCAGAAGCCCGGGTGCGGTCGTGCCCAACAGCACAATCTTGTCCTTGAGGGTTTCGGGAGGCAACCGCTTTGAAAGCAGGTCCGCGGCCGAGATGTATTTGAAGGAACCACCCGCGACGCCCCCAGGCCCGCGAAAGGGAACAAGCGTGGCGACCCGCTTGTCTACGGGAACCGCCAGTGTTTTCGCCCCTTGCTTGAGCAGCACGCTTTCCAGGTATTGATAGTTGCGCCCCAGAAAGTTCTCCTGGGGGAAGCCTGGCTCCACGGACGGCTGGCCGATCAGCATGCGGAACATGGCCATCGAAAGGGACTCGTAGTACTGCCCCTTGTATTCGGCAATCAATGGAATTGACCGCACAACCCCGTCAGTTTCGGTGATGGAATTGAAGAAGCCGGCAACAGGCGCCGCTTTCGCAATCTGCTCGATATTGGAGCCGTAGCCATTCCAGCTTGTGAACGCAATGGGGCGGCCCCGCAAGCTCTCCTTGGACATGACGGAAGGTGGCAGGGCTCCCGACGTGCGGCCATCACGGTCACTGGTGAAGTAGTAGCCCAGGACGACGGGCTTTTTTTCCAGCGATTTTGCAAATACGGCGTCGTAATCGAGCGCGCCCTGCAACTGGTTGAGCCGGTCGGTAAAGCCCGGTTGGTCCTTCATTTCCGTCTGCGCAAGCTGCCGCAGCCTTTTCAGGCCTGAACTTTCATCGCTCTCCGCAAAAACGACGTCAAAGCCCAGCATCGCGATCTTCTGCCGTGCAAACAGATCGTCAACCAGCTCCCCGAGCTTGTTACGCCCCCACGGCCAGCGCCCGACTTCCGCAAGGCTTTTTTCGTCGATATCGACGATGACGATGCGATCGTCCATCGTCTTGGGCATGGTTGCCCGCAGGCGGGCATCGTAGATGATGTCGTCCAGTCGCTGGAGCACGCCAATGGGCAGGAACCCGGTGGCATGCAACAGTGCAAAAACCAGCGGAACCAGCGTGACCGCGATGCGGGACCAATGTTTTGAAAGCATTCCCATAGGCCCCCGCACTCAATAATGCCTAGGCGCGCAGCGAGGCCGGCGCGGTCACGCCTGCACGAACTGCATCTGCGTCCCGGCCAGTTCCAGCAGGTCGCCATTCTTCAAAGTGACCGGCTCCGCGCCTATCGGCGCGCCGTTGAGCGTGGGCTTGTTGGCCCCTTCCACGTGGGCGACCACGAAGCCGTGCTGCCTCTTGGTAATGGCTGCAACCGCCACGCCTGGCTTGCCAATGGTGGTCACTACCTTGAGCAGGGGAACCTCACGCCCGGCAGCTGCGCCAGACAGCACCTTGATGGCGGCGTTCGGGCCAGCTGCGGACTCCACCACAGGTGCACCCTGGCTTGCAGGTTCCGCGGCCGGCGGTGGCGCAACGATTCCCGCTGCCCCTGCCTTGATGACCATCGTCTTTTCGAAACCCGCGCTGGCCGCCTCGTTGATGTACTTGATCTTGTACTTGCCGATCTCGATCGTGTCGTTGTTCTGCAAAAGCTGCTTCTTGACGGCCTTGCCGTTCACGTAAGTGCCATTGGTGCTGTTGAGGTCTTCCAGATAAACCTCATTGCCCATCATCTGCAGCACCGAGTGCTCGCCACTCACCGCAAGGTTATCGATCACGATGTCGTTGTAAGGCCGCCGACCGAGCGTCGTGCGATCCTTGGTCAACTGCACTTCCTTGATGACAACACCGTCGATCGAAACGATCATTTTCGGCATGGTCGGCTCCTGTTTCTGAACTTGTTTTGCAAAATGGTACGAAAGGTCATTTTCCCAGCAATCTGGAAATCAGCCCACGCTTGTTCGAGCCGCTCGCCGCCTGCGCCAGAAGTACCGAGATATTGTCGCGGCCTCCGTTGGCGTTCGCGGCCTCGATCAACTGGACAGACTTCTGCTCAAGCGGGATCTCGTTTTCAAGAATCTTCGCGATGTTCGCGTCATCGACCATGTCAGACAGTCCATCAGAACACATCAGGAAAATATCGCCCGGCTCTACGCGATGCTCGTTGACCTCAAGAAGCACCGCATCTTCCACGCCCAGTGCGCGGGTTACGAGGTTCTTGTTGGTGGAAGTAGCCGCCTGCTCCGGCGTAATCAGGCCCGCATCCATCTGCTCCTGGAGCAGCGAATGATCTTTTGATATCTGGGCGAACTCGGTGCCTCTCAGGCGGTAGCAACGCGAATCCCCGATATGCCCAAGCATGAGGCGTGAATCCTGGAAAACGCCGATGACCAACGTGGTCCCCATGCCGCTGTACTGGGGATTGGAGTTTGCGGCATTGAAGATCGACCTGTTTGCGTTGTCGACACAAATTTCCATGGCTCGCCGCACTTCGCGCGCGTTCGCATGGCGCCCGGCCTGGGACAACCAGCGGCCAAGCTCTGACTTGATGAATGTCGTTGCCATCCCGCTGGCGATTTCGCCGGCGTTGTAGCCACCCATGCCATCGGCCAGTATTCCGAGCCTCGTGGGCTCGTCGATCGTGACTGAATCCTCGTTGTTCTCGCGGGCGAGACCGGGATCAGTGCGAATGCAAAACTCGTAATTCATATTGGCGCGGACTAGGCCTCCAGATCGGTTTTCCCGTCCCCGGAAGGGGCGGCGCCGGAATTGTCCGGCCGCCTGATCACAGCGGTCTTCGCAAAGACGTCGGTATCGCTGGCATCCATTTTCTGGGTCGCATCATAGCTGGGCTGGGTATCCGCAGGGGGGATGACGCCAACCACGGTCGCTTCAAACGATGCCGCAGCTGCAGGCGCCGAGGCCGCCATCACCACCGTTTTCTCGGAATCCCCCCCCCCGCCGCCTTCCGGTGTGGCGGCCATGACCACCGTCTTTTCGGAAGCTGCCGTTCCGGAGGACCCTGCGCCGGACGCCCCGATCGGTGCCGCCTGGACGACGGTCGCAGCCACCGCACTGTCGCCAAGCGCCGCGCGAAGGTCGGCAGCAAACTGGTCGCCATCCTGGTACCTGGCCTCGGATTTCTTGGCCATCGACAGTGCCACGACTTGAGCGAGCCGTTCTGGAATCTCCTTGCGGACAATCCGGATGTCCGGGGCTTCCTCGTTGGCGATCTTGTACATCAGCTCCGCCATGGAGTCCCCGCGGAACGGCAGCACGCCCGTGAGCATCTGGAACAGCATGACGCCCAGGGAATAGAGATCAGAGCGCCCATCAACCTTCTTGCCGGCGATCTGCTCGGGGGACATGAAGCTGGGTGTGCCCAGAACCAGGCCCGTCTTGGTCTTGCTTGAGTCGGTGATCCGGGCGATGCCGAAGTCGGTCACCTTGACGGTATCGCTTTCGAACTCGTACATGATGTTCGCGGGCTTGATGTCGCGGTGCACCACGCTCTGCTTGTGGGCATACGCCAGGGCTTCGGCCACCCTGGCCACGATCGAAAGCACCTTGGGCATCGGCAACAACTGGCCATCCTTGCAGAAATCAACCAGGTCCTTGCCCTTGAGGAACTCCATGGCGATATACGCCAGGTCATGCTCTTCACCGGCGTCGAAGATCGTGACGATGTTCTGGTGTTGAAGGCGGCCCGCTGTTTCCGCCTCGCGGAAGAAGCGCTCGCGCGCGTCCGTGAGTTCTTCGCCTTCAAACTCCTGGCTAAGGGCCATGGTCTTGATGGCCACGACGCGGCCGATCTTCGGGTCCTTTCCGAGATAAACCACGCCCATCGCGCCCTTGCCCAGTTCTTTTTCGACCTGGTAGCGCCCAAGCATGGGTTTCTCGACGGCTCCGCCGTCGAGCAGCATCGTTCCACCGGGGTGAGCCCCGCCACCGCCCAGAATCACCGTTTCCGACAGGTTCTTGGCGCGATTGAGCTTGGTTTGCAGGTCCTTGTAATCCTTGTTGTAGCCCGCCATGTGCTCATACACGGCCTGAGCCTTGTTGAATTGCCGCTTGCGCTCAAAATCGAGTGCGAGGTTATACAAGTTGTCCATGACCGCGTCGCTCATCGGAACACGGCGGAATCGGTCAAAGGACATGTCCAGCTGGCCCTGGCCCTGCAGGGCCAGACCCATCATGCGGTTGGTTTCTGCGGATTCTTCATCAGACTTGAGCTTGCCCGCTTCAGTCACCAGGAAGCGCTTGGTAGTAAGCGCCAGATGGCCAATCACCAGCAGCGTCGCAGGAAAAACCAGTTTGAGCCAGAGGGCAGCGCCTGCCAGCAAACCGAACTCGGTTCCCAGTAGCAGCACAAAGGCCAGGGCGGTCACGATGCCCGCCTTGCCGGCCGACAGGCGTGGCAAGGCAGCGATCAGGTAAGCCGCCACCAGCAGGAACAAGCCGAGCGCAGCCCAGACGCCCCAGCCAGGCTGAACGATGAAATGCTCACCCAGGATACTTGAGGTGATGTGGGCGATCATCTCCGCAGGCGAAATCGCGGCATAGCCGGGCGCGGGAAATTGCGTGCCGACGCCCGCAGCGGTGGCACCAATCACAACGATCTTGTCAGCGTATTTGCCCGCCGGGATCTTGCCGCTGAGCACATCGTAAAAAGAGTCAATCTGGAATGGCGGCTTCCCGTCGCGGCCCTTGTAGAACTGCGGCAGCATGCGCGCGATCTCGTCGGTCTTGACCCGCAGCTTTCCGATCTGCACCGACTCGCCGGTGTTGAGCTTGACGTCCGATGGCCCCAGGTTCAGGCTCTTGTAGGCCGCCAGCAGCGCCATCGACGGCACGGCCTTGCCGTAGTAATTGACCAGCATTGGCTCTTCGCGAACCGCGCCATCGACATCATTGAGCTGGTTCAGGTGCCCAATTCCTGCGGCCGCCGTGCCAATGTTCTCGATCGGCTGCTGGCCCCGGATGGCCGGGACCGAAAAACCCTTGTCCTCATCGATGGCACTCTTGAGGGCATAGGACGGCAACGGCTTGTCAGGCTTGCCCTGCGGTTCGCCCAGCACAAAGACAGAAGGGATGACCACGTTGCCGGCCTTGGCCATGCTGGCAGCAAGCTTGGCGTCGGTGTCGAGCGCCTGCTCGGCCTCGGCGATCACCTTGCCCAGCTGCTCGCCCACGCCGCCCTGGCCCGCATCCGCAGCGGGCCCCAGCGCTTCCTTCATCTTGCGGATGAACACCAGGCCACGGTCGGTCTGCGGCTCAAAGAAAAACGCGGTATGAACGATCGTCTTGGCTTTGGCTGCGGCAAGCTGGTCAATCAGCTGGGCGTGCACGTCGCGCGGCCAGGGCCAGCGGCCAATATTGGCAATGCTCTGGTCATCAATGGCAATGACCGCAATGCGGTCAGACGGCTGGCGCCCGCTGCTGGTGCTGGCGTAATCGTAGAAGCGACGCTCGAGCGTACCGATGAGGTCCGTGGACTGGTGCAGGATGACGACCGCAAGCACGATCAGCACCCCGACGAACCAGTCGGTTCGCCAGAATTTGCCGCGCTTGGCCGATGAAGATTTGCTCAATTCCCCGCCCCTTGTCCAGATCGCTGACCCAATAAGGTGTTTTTTCGCAGCATTCCACACCTGAAAAGCAAAAGCCCTCAGGTACAGCAGTCCCGAGTGTGGACGTTAACAGACGGGCCAGCCCCGGACAAGGGACTTTGTCACGGCAGTACTACGTTCTGTTGCAAATATGTAGCAGCGCAAAACGGCAAGGCCCGCTCTGTGGCGGGCCTTAAATTGAGCGCGATGGGTCAGGCAGACTTCGCTGAATGCGCCCGTGCCTGCAGGGCTTTGCCGATCCCGACCACCACGATTGCCCCGGCAACGGCTCCTGCGTAATGCAGCCACGGGTTGGCCGCCACGGCGCCCTTGAAGATGACGTCGCTGACGATGGTCTCGCCGCCCACCCAGCCGATCAGCGCCGCACCCAGCGTGATGATGATGGGGAAGCGCTCCATCAGCTTGATCATCAGCGTGCTGCCGAAGATCACCAGCGGGATGCTGATGGCCAGGCCCAGGACCAGCAGGACCATGCTGCCCTTGGCAGCGGCGGCTACCGCAATCACGTTGTCCAGGCTCATCACCAGGTCGGCGATCAGGATGGTGCGCACGGCAGCGGCCATCGAACCGTATTCCTTCGATTCGCCTTCTTCCTCGTCTTCGTCGCCGAGCAATTGCACGCCGATCCACAGCAGCAACAGGCCGCCAACGATCTGAAGGTAGGGCAAGGCCAGCAACTGCACCGCTACCACGGTCAGTGCGATCCGCATGACCACGGCCGCGCCTGAGCCCCAGAGCACGGCCTGCTTCTGCTGCTGCGGCGGCAGCGAACGCGCGGCAAGCGCGATCACCACGGCGTTGTCACCCGACAGGATGATGTTGATCCAGATGATCTTGATCAGACCGAGCCAGAAATCGGGGCTCTGCAGTAGTTCCATCAGCTATCTCCTGTTGTATGTTGTATTGACTGATTCGCGTCGCGCATCCTCTGACGAATGCGCCTAAAAGCTCTTGACGGGCGTCAAGTTTGGCAAAAAATCGTTGCCGGCGAAGGGTCGCCGGACAAACGGCCAAAAAAAGAAGCGCTCAAAACAGGCGTTTGGAGCGCTTCGCTTTGCGCCCGGCAGTTTAGCCCCGGGCGAAAAGATGGTCGTGCGTAGTTCTGCTTACAGCTTGCCCTTGAGCAGCTTGGCCAGTTCGGAGAAGTTGCGCGTCACCGTGAAGCCGCTCTCTTCCATGATGGCGAGTTTCGCTTCCGCGGTGTCGGCGCCGCCGGAGATCAGCGCACCGGCATGGCCCATGCGCTTGCCGGGCGGGGCGGTGACGCCTGCGATGAAGCCTACGACGGGTTTCTTCATGTTGGCCTTGCACCAACGGGCCGCGTCGGCCTCGTCCGGACCGCCAATTTCGCCGATCATGATGACCGCGTCGGTGTCCGGATCGTCATTGAAGGCCTTCATCACGTCGATGTGCTTGAGGCCATTGATCGGGTCTCCGCCAATGCCCACGGCGCTGGACTGGCCCAGTCCGATTTCGGTCAGCTGCGCCACGGCTTCATACGTCAGCGTGCCC
This sequence comes from Sphingobacterium thalpophilum, assembly GCA_943369045.1. Classification (GTDB taxonomy): domain Bacteria; phylum Pseudomonadota; class Gammaproteobacteria; order Burkholderiales; family Burkholderiaceae_C; genus Ramlibacter. Next base: position 19,160 of record CALRME020000001.1, on the reverse strand, counting down.
GAACGCGAGACGACTCCGATGCGACCCTTGCGGTGGATGTGGCCGGGCATGATGCCGATCTTGATTTCATCGGGGGTGATCAGGCCGGGACAGTTGGGGCCCAGCAGCAGGGTCTTCTTGCCGCCCGCCGCTTCCTTGGCCTTCATGCGGTTGCGCACTTCCAGCATGTCGCGAACCGGAATGCCTTCGGTGATGCAGATGGCCATGTCCAGGTCGGCTTCAACAGCTTCCCAGATCGCCGCGGCGGCACCGGGAGGCGGCACATAGATCACCGACACCGTGGCGCCGGTCTGCCTGGCTGCTTCCTTGACCGAGCCGAAGATCGGGATATTGAAGATCGACTCGCCGGCCTTTTTGGGGTTTACGCCCGCGACGAAGCAGTTCTTGCCGTTGGCATATTCCTGGCACTTCTCAGTGTGGAACTGGCCGGTCTTGCCGGTGATGCCTTGGGTGATGACCTTGGTGTCTTTGTTGATGTAGATCGACATGTCTTGTTCCTAGTCAGTTGGGGACAGAGCTGAAGATCTGTCCCGCAAAATCACTTAGCTACCGCTGCCACGACCTTCTGGGCCGCGTCCGCCATGGTGTCGGCGCTGATGATGGGCAGGCCCGAGTCGGCCAGCAGCTTCTTGCCTTCGACTTCGTTGGTGCCCTTCATGCGCACCACCAGCGGCACGCTCAGGTTCACGGCCTTGCAGGCTGCGATCACGCCGGTGGCGATGGTGTCGCACTTCATGATGCCGCCGAAGATGTTGACCAGGATGCCCTTGACGTTCTTGTTCTTGAGCATGATCTTGAAGGCTTCGGTCACCTTCTCGGGGGTGGCGCCGCCGCCCACGTCCAGGAAGTTCGCCGGCTCGCCGCCGAACAGCTTGATGGTGTCCATGGTGGCCATTGCCAGGCCGGCGCCGTTGACCAGGCAGCCGATGTTGCCGTCCAGGGAAATGTAAGCCAGGTCGAACTTGGAAGCCTCGACTTCAGCCGCGTCTTCTTCGTCCAGGTCGCGCAGCGCGACGATTTCAGGGTGGCGGAACAGCGAGTTCGAATCGAAATTGAACTTGGCGTCCAGTGCCTTGATGTTGCCGTTGCCTTCGAGGATCAGGGGGTTGATCTCGACCAGCGAGGCGTCCGTGTCCATGTAGATCTTGTAGAGCTTCTGCAGCACGTCGACGGCCTGGGCCTGCGACGCCTCAGGGACGCCGATTCCAGCAGCCAGCTTCTTTCCCTGCGCGTCGGTCAGACCGGCGGCCGGATCGACGAAGTCGGTGATGATCTTTTCGGGCGTGGAATGGGCCACTTCCTCGATGTCCATGCCGCCTTCGCTGGAGACGATGAAGGCAACCTTCTGCGTGGCGCGGTCCGTCACGGCCGACACGTAGTACTCTTTCTTGATGTCGGCGCCGTCTTCGATCAGCAGGCGGCGGACCTTCTGGCCTTCAGGACCGGTCTGGTGCGTCTTGAGCTGCATGCCCAGGATTTCGCCGGCCAGCTTCTTGACCTCGTCGACCGAGCGGGCGAGCTTGACGCCGCCGCCCTTGCCACGGCCACCGGCGTGGATCTGGGCCTTCACAACCCAGACCGGGCCGCCCAGTTTCTGTGCGGCTTCCACCGCCTCCTGCACCGTAAAGGCCGGAATGCCGCGCGGCACAGGCACACCGAAGTTGCGCAAGATTTCCTTGCCTTGGTACTCGTGAATCTTCATGAGGTCTCTCTCAGGAACGGGGTGGTCTTGTGCCCCGCAAAGGGGCGCTGGTCGCCTGTAACCACGGGCTGCAGGAAACAGCCTTCAACTGTATCATGCTGCAATGCACAAAATGCGTGCATGCCTTACAGTGACGGGCAGCAGTTGCACAGGACGAGAAATGGCCAAGGTTTTCATCGACGGCGAAGCCGGAACCACCGGTTTGCAGATTCGCGAGCGGCTCGAAAAGATGCCGCAGATCGAACTCGTGAGCATCGCGCCCGAGTTGCGAAAGGACGCGTCCGCCAAACGTGAACTGATGGCCGGCGTTGATCTGGTGATCCTGTGCCTGCACGACGACGCGGCGCGCGAATCGGCTGCCATGGTCGACGACATCGCGAAGACCTCCGGCAAGCCAGGCCCCAAGATCATCGACGCCTCAACGGCCCACCGCGTGGCGCCGGGCTGGGTGTTCGGCTTTCCTGAACTGGCGCCCGGTCAGAGGCAAGCAGTCGCTTCGGCCCAGCGCGTCAGCAACCCCGGCTGCTACTCCACCGGCGCCATCGCGCTGATCCGCCCGCTGATTGACGCGGGCATCCTGCCCAACGATTACCCGGTCGTGCTTCCTGCCGTGAGCGGCTACTCTGGCGGCGGCAGGACCATGATCGAAGCCCATGAAAAGGGCGAAGCGCCGGCCTTCGAAACCTATGGCCTGGGCATGAAGCACAAGCACCTGCCCGAGATCGTGAAGTACACCGGCCTCACGCGCCGGCCCATCTTCATTCCGTCGGTCGGCAACTACCGCCAGGGCATGCTGGTGGAGCTCCCGCTGCATCTGGACACCCTGCCGGGAAAGCCCAAAACGGCAGATTTGCAGGCTGCCTTGAATAAACATTATTCCGGCAGCGAATGGGTCACGGTCGAGGCGCCGATCGAAGGCGGCAAGATCGACCCGCTGGCACTGAACGACACCAACAAGATGGAACTGCGGGTGTTCGGCAACGACGAATTCAGCCAGGCTGTTCTGGTGGCGCGGCTGGACAACCTGGGCAAGGGCGCCAGCGGCGCCGCTGTCCAGAACCTCAAGCTGATGCTGGGCCTCTAGGCCCGGCCAACCGGCTCAGTCGTCCCGGGAGCGGGACAGCACCTTGTGGATCGCTTCGGCACCGAAGCCACGCGAAGCCAGGAAACGCATCTGCTTGCCACGTGCCGCTGCGTCGGCCGGCAGTTCCCCGAACTTCCTCGACCAGACCTCCCGCGCGCGCTCCACTTCGGTGGATTGCAGCTGCTCCACGGCATCGAGCACCATCTCCGGCGCAAGGCCCTTGCCCTGCAACTCGTGCCGGATGCGCGCTACGCCCACCTTGGCGGCGCGCTGGTGGATCACCGACTCCACCACCCGCTGCTCGTTGATGAAGCCTTTGGCCTGCAACTCGTCCAGGATGCGGCGAAGCTGGCCAGGCTCCTGCTCATGCGAGGCCAGCTTGCGCTCCAGCTCCACGCGGGAATGCTCACGCGCACCGAGCAGCCGCAGCGCGCGGCCCTTGAGCGAAAGCTGGCCTGTCGCCTGCATTGCGAGTGCTTGCTTACTCGGCGTCGGGCGCCAGCAGAGGGATGCCGACTGCTGCCCGCACCTTGTTCTCGATCTCGAAGGCCAGCTCGGGGTTCTCGCGCAGGAATTCGCGGGCGTTGTCACGGCCCTGGCCGATTTTCTCGCCGTTGTAGGCGTACCAGGCGCCCGACTTCTCGATCACGCGCTCGTTCACCCCCATGTCGATGATTTCGCCCAGGCGGCTGATGCCTTCGCCGAACAGGATGTCGAATTCCGCCGTCTTGAACGGGGGTGAGACCTTGTTCTTGACCACCTTGACCTTGGTTTCGTTGCCGATAGCCTCTTCGCCCTTCTTGATGGTGCCGGTGCGGCGGATGTCCAGGCGGACCGAGGCGTAGAACTTCAGTGCATTGCCGCCGGTCGTGGTTTCGGGGCTGCCGAACATCACGCCGATCTTCATGCGGATCTGGTTGATGAAGATGACCATGCAGTTGGTCTTCTTGATGGTGGCCGTGAGCTTGCGCAGGGCCTGGCTCATCAGGCGGGCCTGCAGGCCGGGCAGCGAGTCGCCCATTTCGCCTTCAATTTCAGCACGGGGCGTCAGCGCCGCCACCGAGTCGATGACGATCAGGTCCACTGCCCCCGAGCGCACCAGGCTGTCCACGATTTCCAGGGCCTGTTCGCCCGTGTCGGGCTGGCTGATCAGCAGGTCCGACAGGTTCACACCCAGCTTCTGCGCGTATTGCACGTCCAGCGCGTGCTCGGCGTCGACGAAGGCGCAGGTGCCGGCCTGGCGCTGCATTTCGGCAATGACCTGCAGTGTGAGGGTGGTCTTGCCCGACGATTCCGGGCCGTAGATTTCAATGACTCGGCCGCGCGGCAGGCCGCCCACGCCCAGGGCGATGTCCAGGCCCAGCGAGCCGGTGGAGACGACCTGGATGTCTTCCAGGGCCTCGCCCTCGCCCAGCCGCATGATGGTGCCCTTGCCAAACTGCTTCTCGATCTGGGCCAATGCGGCCTGCAAGGCCTTGGATTTCTCGCTGTCCGGCGAGTTGATGCGGGTGCCCTTGACTTGTGCGTCCATGAAAATCTCCTTGTGAATCAACAGGTTGAATGGTGGCTTCCAGTTGTTTTTATTCACAGGCTGGATGCTTGACCAGTACTTTAACGTGGCTTGATCAACAAAGTAAACGCCTATTTTGGTCAGTTTGCTTTACTATAAATGCCATGTCTTCCGAGCCCGCCGCCACGCCAGAAGCCCCAGGAATTCCCGTCGAAGACGGCTGGCGCCAGACGCACTTGGGCCGCCTGCTGGGCCACGCCATGCGCCGCTTCGACGAGCGCGTGCTCGAACTCATGGCCCACAACATCGACGTGCCGCTGGCCCTGTCCAACCTCGCCGCCCGCGCGCGGGTCAGCGCCGCGCATGTCCACATCACCCGCCACGTCGCGCTGGAAGGCTCGCGCCTGACGGACATGGCCGTGCGCGCCGGCATGAGCAAGCAGGCCATGGGCGACCTTGTCGACCAGTGCGAGGCCTGGGGCCTGGTCACTCGCACACCCGACCCGCTGGACGCCCGGGCACGGCTGGTGCAGTTCACCGACACGGGCCTGGCCTGGCTACGCGCCTTCCGCCAGGCAGTGGCGCAGGCCGAAGCCGAATTCCGCGCCGAAGTGGGCAGGGACGTCGCCACCGTCGTCGCGCTGGGGCTGGAGGCTTACGCGGGTGCGTACGGCGCGACGCCAAGCCTAAAATGAACCAAACAAGAGGAGACAGGCCATGCGGATACTGATTGCCGAAGACGACCAGGTGCTCGCCGATGGCCTGCTGCGCACGCTGCGCGCCTCGGGTGCGGCCGTTGACCATGTGGCCAGCGGCACAGAGGCCGACGCGGCCCTGATGACCAACAACGAGTTCGACCTGCTGATCCTGGACCTGGGCCTGCCCAAAATGCACGGCCTGGAAGTGCTGCGCAAGCTGCGCGGGCGCGGCTCCTCGATGCCGGTGCTGATCCTGACGGCCGCCGACAGCGTGGAAGAGCGCGTCAAGGGGCTGGACTACGGCGCCGACGACTACATGGCCAAGCCCTTCTCGCTCCAGGAGCTCGAGGCACGCGTGCGAGCCCTCACGCGCCGCGGCATGGGCGGCACCAGCAGCACCATCAAGCACGGGCCGCTGGTGTACGACCAGGCCGGCCGCGTCGCCACCATAGACGGCAAGATGGTCGAGCTTTCCGCCCGCGAACTGGGCCTGCTTGAAGTGCTGCTGCAGCGCGCCGGCCGGCTGGTCAGCAAGGACCAGCTGGTCGAGCGCCTGTGCGAATGGGGCGAAGAGGTAAGCAACAACGCCATCGAGGTCTACATCCACCGCCTGCGCAAGAAGATCGAGAAGGGCCCGATCCGCATTGCCACCGTGCGTGGCCTGGGCTACTGCCTGGAGAAGATCCCGGGATGACCGGCGCCGCATGAAGATCTTCCAGCGTGAGCAGCGTTCGCTGTTCGGCGAAATCCTTGACTGGATGCTCACGCCCCTGCTGCTGCTGTGGCCGGTCAGCCTGGCGCTGACCTGGCTGGTGGCGCAGAGCATCGCCGGCAAGCCGTTCGACCGCGCGCTGGAATACAACGTCACGGCGCTCGCGCAGCTCATCGTCGTGAGCAACCAGCGCGCGCAGTTCAACCTGCCCGGCCCGGCGCGCGAGATCCTTCGCGCCGACGACTCCGACCTCATCTACTACCAGGTGCTGGGCCCCAAGGGCGAATTCCTCAGCGGCGAGCGCGATTTCCCTGCCCCGCCGGAAGACGAGAAGCTGCTGGCCGGCGATGTGCACCTGCGCGACGAGGAGATGCGCGGCCTGGACGTGCGGGTTGCCTACGTCTGGGTCAAGGTCGACCTGCCCGGCAGCCAGATGGCGCTGGTGCAGGTGGCCGAGACGCGCGAAAAGCGCTCGGTGCTGGCCACGGAAATCATCAAGGGCGTGATGCTGCCCCAGTTCGTGATCCTGCCGCTGGCGGTGCTGCTGGTGTGGCTGGCACTGGTACGCGGCATCAAGCCGCTCAACCAGCTGGAAGAGCGCATCCGCCAGCGCAAGTCCGACGACCTCTCGCCGCTGGACGACCGCGCCGTGCCGCTGGAAGTCGCCCCGCTGGTGTCGTCGGTCAACGACCTGCTCACCCGGCTCAAGGACTCGATCGCCACGCAAAAGCGCTTCCTGGCCGACGCGGCGCACCAGCTCAAGACACCACTGGCGGGCCTGCGCATGCAGGCCGACCTGGCGCAGCGCGAAGGCGCCAGCGCCGACGAGCTCAAACAGTCGCTCAAACAGATCGGCCGCTCCAGCGTGCGCGCGACCCACACCGTCAACCAGTTGCTGGCCCTCGCCCGGGCCGAGAGCAGCGGCGCCGCCGTGGCGCGCCTGCCATGCGACCTCGCACGCCTGACCATGGACGTGGTGCAGGACTCGGTACCCCGCGCGATGGACCGCCACATCGACCTGGGCTATGACGGCGCCGAGCCGGGCGCACCCGGCGTAATGCTGGAAGGCAACCCGACCCTGCTCAAGGAAATGATCCGCAACCTGGTGGACAACGCGATTGGCTACACGCCGTCCAGCCCCGACAAGCCCGGCATCATCACGGCCCGCGTGCTGTCCGACCCGTTCGGCCAGGTGCTGGTGCTTCAGGTGGAGGACACGGGCCCCGGCATTCCCGAGGCTGAACGCGAACTGGTGTTCCAGCCCTTCTACCGCGCGCTGGGCTCCGGCGTGGACGGCTCAGGCCTGGGCCTGCCCATCGTGCTGGAGATCGCGCGCCAGCATGGCGCCACCGTGTCGCTGCAGGATGCGCACCCAAACGCCACACCGCCGGGCACGCGCGTGATCGTGCGCTTCGAGAAGGATCAAACGGTTGCTGTCGGTGGCTTGTAGAGATTGAGCTGAAGACGCTCGCGCTCCATCGCGCGGGCCACATGCGGCAGCAAGGCAACGCGCTGCACATGGGCCCACAGCTGCGGAAAGTCCTGCGGGTCGATGCCGGCGATGCTGCCCCAGCGCAATAGCGTGAGCGCGTAGGCGTCGAGCGGCCCGAAGTTCGCACCGGTCAGCCAGGCATGGCCCCTGGCGGCAGCCGCCTTGACCATCGCTTCCAGCTCGCCCAGCATGCCGCGGTAGAGCTGCGTGTTGTGCGCCTTGAGCTCCCCGAACACGGCTTCATCGCCGGCAAACTTGTGCGGCATGAAGATGTGGGTGAAGGTCGGGTGCACGGTGTTGTTCATCCACGCCAGTATTTCAATCGCACGGGCCCGGGCCAGCGGCTCGCGCGGCAGGAATTCGAGCTGCGGAAAGCGGTCGTTCAGGTAGCCCACGATGGCAACGATCTGCGTGATGGTCTCGCCGCCATCCACCAGCACCGGCACCTGGCTGCGCGGGTTGATGGCCTTGTACTCGTCGGCGTAGTTCTCGCCCTTGTGGAGCTTGACCATGGAGGTCTCGAACGGCTCGCCCGCCGCCTCCAGCATGGTGTGGGGAACGAACGAGCAGGCGCCCGGGGCGAAGTAGAGCTTCAAGGTCATCGCAATCTCCTGGGGAATCCGAAAGGCTAGCGGCAAGACCGCAGCGTCTTGCCGTTCAGGGCCGGCTTGATCTCATCGAGCCGAGGCCGCAGCGCATCGTCCACGGCGGCGAACTTGAGCAACTGGCCGCGCTGCTCGGCGCGCTCCTGCACCACCTTGGCCGTGCGCACGCCGCTTTTGGCGAGCGCATTGAGCTGGTCATTGGCGGCGGCCTGGGTCGGGAAGCCGCCCAGCGACAGCCCTGGCTCCAGCGACGCATTGGAAAGATTCTCGAAAGAAACGCCCAGCTGGCGCAGCTCGGCCTTCTTGCGGTTGACGTTCTCGACCGTGAGGTACTTGCCCATGTAGACAATCCAGCGGGCCGGCTCCACGGCGCCCTCCAGGACCCAGCTGCCCGATGGCAGCGCTTCCAGCAGCGGACGCAGCTGCGTGGCCTGGGCTTCGTCAAACAGGCCGGCCTGCAGGCATTCGGGCGGCCTGGCCGTGGCGGTGGCGGCGGTTTCGATGCGCCGCACCTCTTCCGTTCCCAGCACCCGCAGCGCTTCCGGCCGGATCTGCTGGGTCAGGCGCTGCGGCTCCGCCTGCTGCAGCGGTGCGAAGCCGTAGGAGCGCAGCAGGCCGGTGGACCAGGCGAAGTAGGCGCCATTGCCCAGCAACAGGATAAGGACGAGGAGCCGCAACATGGTCAGGCCGGGCGGACGCTCACTTCGGAGCTGGTGACTGTTTTCATGCCGTGCGCAGTATGCACCAGCAGGGCGCCGGCCTCGCTCACGCCGTGGGCCGTCCCGGCTGTGCCGTCGCTCAGCGCCACGGCACGGTCGCGCAGCACGTCGCGGGCATTGAAGCGGGCCTGGAACGGCATGAAGCCGAAGGTCTCGAAAGCCAGCAGTGTCTGCACCAGCGGCGCCGCAATGCGCAGCAGCGCATCGCCCGCGCCGGCTTCGGGCAACAGATCCTGCAAACCGGCAGGCGGCGTGGACAGCCCGCCTGCCTGGGCTGCCCCCGGCTGCCTGATATTGATGCCCACGCCGACGACGGCGTAGCGCCTGGCCTGTGCGCCTTCGCCGAAGCTCGCGGTTTCGATCAGGACGCCGGCCAGCTTGCGGTCATCGAGCCACAGGTCGTTGGGCCATTTGAGCCGCACGCGCGGGTGCAGGCTTTCGGCCAGGCTCACGCCCACGGCCAGCGACAGGCCCGACCAGTCGGCCGGTGCCAGCGGCAGGCCCAGCGAAAAAGTCAGCGAATCACCTGCGTTGCTGTGCCAGCCCCGCCCCAGGCGGCCCCGGCCGGCTGTCTGTTGCTCCGCCACCAGCAGCACCGGCTCCAGCCGACCGGCACGGGCCCGGCGCATCAGCTCGGTATTGGTCGAATCAATCTCGGGCAGCACCTCGACCGTGAAGTCGGGCAGAAGCGGGTACACCGCCTCCCAGACCGACTCCGAGGGCCAGATCACGGCTTACCGGCCCCGCTTGGGCGCCAGCAGGGTGCCGCGGCACTTCTTCGCACCGCACCAGCAGGGGTATTCGGCCTTGAGCTTGGGTGTATAGCGCTCGTCGATGATCAGGCCGTAGTCGTAGTTGAGCTCTTCGCCGGCCTTGATGTTGCGCAGCGCCTTGATGAACACCCGGCCGCCCTCTTCGTCGGCTTCGCAGTTGGGGTTGCAGCTGTGGTTGATCCAGCGCGAGGAATTGCCGCCGAACTTTGCGTCGATCACATGGTCTTCATCCATGTGGAAGTAAAAGGTATGGTTCGGGTCCTTGGGGTCGTGCGGGTGGCGGCGCTGGGCTTCCTTCCAGCTGACCACTTCGCCCGTGTATTCGATGATGGTTTCGCCCTCGGCGATGTCCTGCACTGCGAACACCCCCTTGCCGTGCACGCCTGACAGGCGGGTCTGGATTCTTCGGGCTGGTTTTGCAGGCATCTGGAAAAGTCTGTTAAGTTGAATATGCACACACGTGCGCGCGTACGCGTATACGCGCGCGTGAAAGCGGGATTGTAAGTACCCCGCGAGACATTGATTGGCACAGACATATGACGAAGACTTTGGTAATCGCAGAAAAGCCCTCGGTAGCGCAGGACATCGTGCGCGCCCTCACGCCCGTAGCGGGCAAGTTCGAGAAGCACGACGAGTTCTTCGAGAGCGAGACCTACGTGGTCACCAGCGCGGTGGGCCACCTGGTGGAAATCCAGGCGCCGGAAGAATTTGACGTAAAACGCGGCAAGTGGAGTTTCGCCAACCTGCCCGTGATCCCGCCGTTCTTTGACCTCAAGCCCGTGGACAAGACCAAGACCCGGCTCAACGCCGTGGTCAAGCAGGCCAAGCGCAAGGACGTCACCTCCCTGGTCAACGCCTGCGACGCGGGCCGCGAGGGCGAGCTGATCTTCCGGCTGATTGAACAATATGCAGGAGGCGCCAAGCCCCTGGGCAAGCCGGTGCGCCGCCTGTGGCTGCAGTCGATGACGCCGCAGGCGATCCGCGACGGCTTCGACCACCTGCGCACCGACAAGCAGATGCTGGGCCTGGCCGACGCCGCCCGCTCGCGCTCCGAGGCCGACTGGCTGGTGGGCATCAACGGCACGCGGGCCATGACGGCCTTCAATTCGCGCGACGGCGGCTTTTTCCTCACCACAGTCGGCCGGGTGCAGACCCCCACGCTGGCCGTGGTGGTGGTGCGCGAAGAGCAGATCCGCAAGTTCATCAGCCGCGACTACTGGGAAATCCACGCCAGCTTCCTGGCCGAGGCCGGCGAATACAGCGCCAAGTGGATAGACACCAACTGGAAGAAGGACGCCGAGGACGCCGAGAAAAAGGCCGACCGGGTCTGGACGCAAAGGGAAGCCCAGGCGATTGCCGACGCGGTGCGCGGCAAGGCCGCCACGGTGACGGAAGAATCCAAGCCCACCACCCAGGCCTCGCCGGCGCTGTTCGACCTCACCTCGCTGCAGCGTGAGGCCAACGGCCGCTTCGGCTACTCGGCCAAGACCACGCTGGCGCTGGCGCAGTCCTTATATGAGCGGCACAAGGCACTGACCTACCCGCGTACCGATTCGCGCGCCCTGCCCGAGGACTACCTGCCGGTGGTCAAGGACACGATGAAGATGCTGGCCGAGAGCGGCATGAAGCACCTGGCCCCGTTCGCCAAGCAGGCGACTGATGGCGGCTACGTCAAGCCCAGCAAGCGCATCTTCGACAACGCCAAGGTGTCGGACCACTTCGCCATCATCCCCACGCTGCAGGCGCCCAGCGGCCTGAGCGACGCCGAGCAGCGCCTGTATGACCTGGTGGTCAAGCGCTTCCTGTCGGTGTTCTTCCCCAGCGCCGAGTTCATGGTCACTACGCGCCTGTCGCAATCGGTCGGCCACACCTTCAAGACCGAAGGCAAGGTGCTGGTCAAGCCGGGCTGGCTGGCCATCTGGGGCAAGGAAGCCGCCGACGAAGTGACCGACGCCAAGGAAGGCGACAAGGGCCAGGCGCTCGTGGCCGTCAAGCCGGGCGAAATGGTGCGCGCCGAGGTGGTCGAGCCCAAGGGCCTGAAAACCCGGCCGCCGGCCCGCTATTCAGAAGCCACGCTGCTGGGCGCCATGGAAGGCGCGGGCAAGCTGGTGGAAGACGACGAGCTGCGCGAGGCCATGCAGGAAAAGGGCCTGGGCACGCCCGCCACGCGCGCGGCCACCATCGAAGGCCTGATCAACGAAAAGTACATGTTCCGCGAAGGCCGCGAGCTGATCCCCACGGCCAAGGCCTTCCAGCTGATGACGCTGCTGCGAGGTCTGGGCGTGGAAGAGCTCTCGCGCCCCGAGCTGACGGGCGACTGGGAATACAAGCTCGCGCAGATGGAGCACGGCAAGCTGTCGCGCGAAACCTTCATGCTCGAGATCGCCGAGATGACGAAGCACATCGTCAAGAAGGCCAAGGAATACGACCGCGACACGGTGCCAGGCGACTACACCACGCTCACCACGCCCTGCCCGAACTGCGGTGGCATCGTCAAGGAAAACTACCGCCGCTACACCTGCACCGGCAAGAGCGGAGATGGTTCGGATGCCTGCGGCTTCTCGTTCGGCAAGACGCCAGCCGGCCGCACCTTCGAAGTGCCTGAAGTTGAAAAGCTGCTGCGCGACAAGCAGGTCGGCCCGCTGGAGGGCTTCCGCTCCAAGGCCGGCTGGCCCTTCACCTCCGAGATCATCCTCAAGTTCAACGAAGAGGAAAAGAACTGGAAGCTGGAGTTCGACTTCGGCAACGAGCAGGACCCGGCCGAGACCGGCGAGATCGTCGACTTCTCGGCGCAGGAGACGCTGGGCAAGTGCCCCAAGTGCGGCGCCCGCGTGTTCGAGTTCGGCAAGAACTACATCTGCGAGAAGTCGGTGCCCACGGCGGCGCAGAGCGTGCCCAGCTGCGACTTCAAGACCGGCCAGGTCATCCTGCAGCAGCCGGTGGAGCGCGCGCAGATGACCAAGCTGCTGGAAACCGGCAAGACCGATTTGCTCGACAAGTTCGTCAGCATGCGCACCCGCCGCGCCTTCAAGGCCTTCCTGGCCTGGGACGGTGAAGCGGGCAAGGTGAACTTCGAGTTCGCGCCGTCCAAGTTCCCGCCGCGCAAGACGGCAGCTGGCAAGACACCGGCTGCGAAAGAGCCGGCCGCCAAATACGGCGCCAAGGCTGCACCGGCGAAGAAGGCCGCAGCCAAGAAGGCGCCCGCTGCGAAGAAGGCTCCGGCCGCCAAGAAAGCCGCCGCGCCCAAGAAGCCGCGCGCCACCGGCGCCGGCCTCAAGCCCAGCGCCGAACTGGCGGCGGTGATCGGCGGCGAGAACGTCGCCCGCACCGAGGTGATCAAGAAGCTGTGGGACTACATCAAGGCCAACGGCCTGCAGGACGCCACCAACAAGCGCGCCATCAACGCCGACGCCAAGCTGCTGGCCGTGTTCGGCAAGCCACAGGTGACGATGTTCGAGCTGGCCGGTATTGTGGGCAAGCACCTGACGGCCTGACCGGCTCAAGTTCCGCCGGCGTGCGCCGAAGAATCCCGGATGCACTCCTACGATCTTCGCCGCACCATTGACGACGTCCTGTTCGACGCGGCGCAGGCCGAGCCGTTTTTCCACGCGGTGGGCACGCTGGCCATGGTGTTTGACTCCATGGCCGAGCCGCTGCTGATGATTGCCGAGGGCGGCAACCGGCTGACCGAGGCCACCACGGCCCTGCACACCCGCTTTTCCGCGCTGTCGCGCGTGACGGCCGGCATCAACCCGCGGCGCTTCTACCAGGCGCTCGAGCGCCTGCAGGAAGGCCTGCACCGCCTGGCGCCGCCGGCCCTGCCGGACGACCGGCTGATCTCGGAGCTTTCAAAAGGCGTCGAGGAATTCGCGGCTCTGTACGACGCCTTCCTCTCACGCCCTTCGGGCAAGACAGCCATCCCGCTGATCCTGAACGCCCGCACACTGCATGACCGGCTCCCGGTGCTGATCAACGCGCTGGCCGTGCTGCGTGCCGCTCACGACGAGGCGCCGCCGCCCAATGCGCAATCGGCCAGCCTGTCGCTGGTGCTGCCGGCCGTCTCCACCCTGCCCGACTACGCGCAACGCCTGCTGGCGCTGGACGCGCTGTACGCCGAAACCTGCGTGCTATTGAGCGTGTCGCGCGTCGAGCACCCGTTGCGCGTGGCCCGTATCGAATCCGACGGGCTGTGGCTGCATGTGTTTGGCGAAGCACGCGCCATGGGCTGGATCGCCGAGTTCATCCAGGCTTCGGCCTCGTTCATGTACCAGAACTACGCGACCGAGGGCAAGCTGTCGGACGCGGTGCTCAACCTCACGCAGCGCCTGAAGGACGCGGGCATCGATTCGACCCGCGCGGCCCAGCACGTGGCGCGCTCGGCGCCCGTCATCTTCAAGAACCTGGGCCTGCTGATAGAGCGGCAACCCAGCGTCACCGTCAACCACACCAAGGTGTCGATCGGCGACGAACTCAACCGCGTGCTGCTGCAAGGTCACACCGTGCCGCACACGACCACCGCGCGGGCGCAAGCGCCGCAGCCGCAACCCGTCAGGACGGAAGCCGCTCCAGCTTGCTGAGCCGCGAGGCCAGGATGATCCAGGCCTGAAGCACAAAGCCGGCGAACGCCAGCAGCAGGCAGGCTGCCTCACCCCACGAGGCACCAACCAGCCCCCCGATCGCAGCGCCCACCGGACGCGAACCCGCATTCACCGTGAGAAACACCGCGCCAACACGGCCCAGCATTTCGCCGGGCGTGACGCTCTGGCGCAGCGTGGTTGTGGTGATGGTCCAGATGATGGGCCCGGCGCCGAACAGGAAGAACGACAGCGCCGCCAGCACACCGGCCGGCAGCAGCAGCGTGGCCGCCATCGCGCCCGAAGCCGCCACCGACACCGCCGGCCCGAACTGGATCGCCCGGCCAAAGCGCATCGCGCCGACGATGCGCGGTGCCAGCAGCGCGCCCACCACCATGCCCGCGCCGTACATGCCCAGCGTGATGCCCACGGCCTGCGTGCTCAGGCCCAGAACGCGCACGGCGTAGGGCACATAGGCTGCCTGCATCACGAACCAGGCGATGTTCCAGGCGATGCCGGTGAGCAGCATCGGCCGCAGGTATTCATGGCGCCAGACGAATTGCGCGCCTTCCTGGATTTCGCGCAGCGGGTGGCGCGCAGGCGCCAGCGTCCGCACAGGCTCGTTGAGGCGAATCAGCAAGGCCACGGCGGCGGCAGACAGCAGCGCCGCCAGCAGGAAAGCCGACGCGCCGCCGACCCAGGCCACCAGCGCGCCGGCCAGCGCCGGCCCGCCCGCGTAAGCGGCGCTGCGCGCCAGCTCCAGCCGCCCATTGGCGCGCGCCAGCAATTGGCGTGGCACCAGCGAAGGCACCATGGCCGGCGCCGCCACGCTGAACGCCACCGTGCCAACGGCGCCGGCAAAGCCAACCACTGCCAGCCAGAAAATCGAAAGTTGCCCGGTCAGCACCATCACCAGCAGCACCACCAGCGAGATTGCGCGCAGCAACTCCGCGCCCACCATCAGCTGCCGGCGCGAAGTGCGGTCGGCCAGCACACCCAGCGGGATCGACAGCAGCAGGAACGGCAGCGTCTGCACAGCCGCCAGCAGGCCAACCTCGCCCGGCCCCGAGCCCAGCATCAGCACTGCCACCAGCGGCACGGCTGCCAGGCTCAGTTGTTCGGCGGACTGGGCCGCGAGGTTGGCCCAGGCGAGGCGGGCGAAGGCGGGGGGAAGATGGGGAGTTGCAGCGGACGATGTCATTTGCCGCTATCTTGCCCGCGCCGGCACAAGGCTGCTGGCCGGAACCGGACATGCCATTGGCGATTGCCTTTGCAGAGCGCAAGCACATTCCATGCGCCCTGCAGGCCAAAAACCGCCCGCAAGCCGCGCCAATGCTGCTTGTGCGCTTTCGCTTCGGTCAACCCACCCGGATGAAATGCGAGGCCCAGCCGGGCACCTGGGTGAACATCAGGTGCAGGCCGGGCGCAAAGCTGGCGAACATGAAGCCGTGGTTGCGGGCCAGCGTGGCCAGGCTCTTCTTCGAGAACAGGCTGATGTGGCCGTTGCGCGGCGAGGCGTACCACCAGGTCAGCGGCTTGCCGGGGACGATGTCCTCATCGGAGGTCAGGGTCGAGAAGATCACCACGCCTTGCGGCGCCAGCAGGGCCTTCAACTGCTTCATCAGGTCGTTGACGTCGGGCACGTGCTCGAACACCTCAAAGGCGGTGACCAGGTTGAACCTGCCCAGCGCATTGACGTCGGCGCCCCGGTCCGCGAACGGGTCGTAGGTGCTGGACTGCCATCCGGCCTCGCGCAGCACCTTGCTCATCAGGCCCGAGCCGCCGCCGAAGTCCAGGTGCGTGATGGGCGGCGCCGAGCCCCTGAACAGCGATTGCAGGCCGGCCGCATTCGCGCGCGGCCGCACGTCCAGGTAGTCGGGGTCCACCAGCGGGTACTGGCCGTTGTAGATCTCCCGCTCAAACCGCTCCAGCGGCCAGGCCATGATTTCCGGCGCGAAGCAGAAGCCGCAGCTGTCGCAGCGCTCGTAGGCCACGCGCAGGCCCGACGGCGGCAGCATGACCCCGCGCACTTCCTCGCATGACTTGTTGAAGTCGACCACGTCGAAGGGGCGGCAGGGGCCTGCGCATACCGGGCATGAATCCATGGCCGATTCTAGTCAGCGGCGGCGCGCGGCCTCCCCCAATCTGAGGAGATCTGCGGAGCGGCCCCACTGGCGCGGGCTGCGCCTTCGCTGCATCATGCTGGCTCCCGTCCATCCAAAGGAGACAAGCCATGCAAAGCAAGACCACCTTCATCGCCGCCGCCCTGCTGGGCGCGGCCGGCATCGCCAACGCGGCGGGCTTCACGCTCACCAGCCCCGACATCAAGGCCGGCGGCACGATCGACAAGAAGTTCGAGTTCAACGGCTTTGGCTGCAGCGGCGAGAACAAGTCGCCGGCGCTCAAGTGGAGCGGCGCGCCCAAGGACGCCAAGAGCTTTGCCGTGACCATGTATGACCCCGACGCGCCCACCGGCTCGGGCTGGTGGCACTGGAGCGTGATCAACATCCCGGCCACCACCACCGAGTTGCCCGCCAACGCCGGTGCCGCCGGCGGCGCCAACCTGCCCAAGGGCGCGATGCCCGTGCGCATCGACTTCGGCGTCGCCGCCTGGGGCGGCGTCTGCCCGCCCGAAGGCGATAAACCGCACCGCTACATCTTCACGGTGCACGCACTCAAGACGGAGAAGCTCGAGATTCCGGCCGATGCGACCGCGGCGCTGGCGGGGTTCATGGTGAATGGGAATTCGATTGGGAAGGCTTCGTTTACGGCGAAGTATGGGCGCGGAAAAGGAAAGTAGTGATCCACGCATTGGAGCTGAAAGGTGAGAAGCATGACTAGCGAATCGAAAGACTCCTCTGTCAGGAAATCATCGGCAGCAAGAACAGGTGATCGGCCATTTGCCCTTTGGCCGCCACAGCGACGCATCGTCGAGTCTTATGCCTCGCTCGTAGGCCTGAAATCGGGTCACGTAAATCTTTTGAACGAGCACTTCCGAGAATTTAAGCAGATGGTTTTGTCGCTGCCCAATTGCACGGCTTTGGGAGATAGTGAAGTCATAGACATAGCTTTAGGAGGTGCGGTTCTATTTTTTCCGAAACGCAGAGAGCTGGCCAACGCTGGCGGCGAAATTTATGACTTATCTCCCGAACTAGCTAGGTATTACGTGGAGTACCTAGAGTCTCTCCCGCGCAAATATAGTGTGCGTATCAGTCTTCCGAGTCTGCCGATCTTGGGAAAATTCCATTTGCAATTGGCGGACAACATTTCCCTTGACTGCGCTGCAGCTAGTCGTAGGGGAGAGCCGGAGGGATTGAGTTCTAGCGCGATCGAATCCGCCTCGCCGCCAATAGACGAATGTGTTGTTCTCGAAATCCGTGTTGATGGATTTGCGTCCCATTCGTTGGAATCGCAGGGCATCGCCGACGCAATTGCATTGGCCAAGCAATGCTCCTTTCTATTGGAGGTCACGGAGTCAATGCAAGTGGAGCGCTGGGTTTCCTACCGATCGAAGGCGGCGCTAATTGACCACGCAAACGGGCAGATTCATGAAATTGAACTGCCTGAGAGGCTCGCCGAACATTTGGGTTGCCTGCAACTTGTCTCAGATCGGCTTACGGTTTACAGCTCAAGCGGCGGACTTCTGGGCGGGTACAGGGCCGCGGAAACATCTGCTGAAAAAATAGAAGCGCTTGACAAAAACTTGCGACAACCGCGCAAGTTTTTCAGTGGAACGCATCTTCCTGGCTTTCATCGTATTGCCGCAGCCATTGAATGGCACCAAGACTCGGTGCTTGACGACGATCAAACAATGGCATTTCTGGCTGCCTGTATTGGCCTTGAATCAATTTTTGGTGACGAAGAATCGATCACTGAATTGTCGAAGCGACTTGGAGATCGATACGCGTTCATGCTTGGACAAAACAGAGCCGATCGCGAGCGCTTGGTAAAAGAATTTGCCGAAATTCTCGTTACGCGCGGCGCTTTGGTTCATGCCAGAGCACGCCGCCTTCGGGGTCGCGACCGACAGCAGCTCGATAGAGTTCGTGCGATGTTGAAGGACTCCATTCGGCACGAACTCAACCCATTCTTCGCGCAAGACTAAAAAAAATGCGTAGCTATCGCAAGCACATTCCGTGCGGCTTGCAGCCCAAAAACCTTCCACAAGCCGCACCAATCCTGCTTGAGCGGTTTTGACTCTTTCGGGAAATGGATGCCGGATCGAGTCCGGCATGACAGCCTCGCGCGTCGCCAGCCCTAGCGGGCAGCCCCACCCTGCCGCGCCAGATGCACCTGGTGCAACGTGATCTTCCTCACCTCGGCCTGGCTGGTCTCGATGTGCGCTCTTAGCAGCATCGCGGCCTGATCCCCGCGCTTCCTCTGGATCGCCTTGAGGATCTTGGCGTGCTCTTCATAGGTCGCGTCGATGCGGGCCTGCTTGGTGAAGTCCAGCCGGCGGATGATGCGGATGCGTTCGGTCACGTCCTTGTGCACACGGGCCATCTCGGCATTGCCGGCGGCGGCGACCAGCGCGCAGTGGAAGGCTTCGTCCCATTGCGAGACCTGCGCCATGTCGGCGCTGCGCTCGGGCACGGGCACCAGCCAGATGGCGACCAGCTGGTCAAGCAGCTCGCGGTCCACGTTCTGGCCGTCGGCGCACAGGCGGTGCACGGCGGTGGTCTCCAGCACCATGCGCAGGTCATAGAGCTGCTCGAATTGTTCGAAGTCGAACGGCAGCACGCGCCAGCCGCTGCGGAACAGCACCTCCACATAGCCTTCCTGCTGCAGGCGGAACAGCGCCTGGCGCACAGGCGTGCGCGAAACACCCAGGCGCTCGCTCAGCTCGTTTTCGGTGAAGCGGTCACCGGGCACCAGGTTGAATTCGGCGATGTCGCGCTTGAGCGCCGCATACACCTCGTCGGCGCGCGAGGTGTGGGCGGGCGCCTCCGGGGCTTTGGTGGCGGGGCGGCTGCTGGTGGTGTGCACGGGGAAACTCTAGCAGTGTCAGGCGGCCAGCTGCGTCAGCAATTGGCTGCTTGTGGCCGTCCAGCCGACGATGGCGCCCTGGGCGCGCATCATTTCCACGGCCGCGGCCTTGAACTGCGGGAAGTAGCTTTCGGTGCAGTCTTCCAGCAGCAGGCAGTCGTAGCCGCGGTCGTTGGCTTCGCGCATGGAGGTCTGCACGCACACCTCCGTGGTCACGCCCATGAACACCAGGTGCGTGATGTTCGCCCGTTGCAGCAGCTCGTGCAGCGGCGTGGCGTAAAACGCGCCCGTGCCCGGCGTGTCCA